>NZ_JBFTNT010000004.1:0-185516 GCF_056397585.1 Pedobacter sp. 05L430
GTGGGCAAAAGTTGCAGCCATGACGTATACTATGATCTATGAACAGCCTGTGGTTTATGAATTCTATAACATTAAGGTGCCAACAGTACTGTTTATTGGTAAGGAAGATAAGACCATAGTTGGAAAGGGGCTGCTTAGTCCTGATCAACAAGCTTTATACGGACAATATAAACTTTTGGGTAAACAGACTGCTGCTAAAATACCAGGTGCGAAAATTATTGAATTCGAAGCTTGTGGCCATATTCCACATATAGAAATATCTACTGAATTTAATGTAGCGCTATTGGGTAGTTTATAATGTTTTCTTTGCCGGATTCTGTAAAAATATTTTAGATAAGATGTTGTATAGTTCAGGATGTTTTACATTAAACTGTTCAGGTTTTTCAAAGAAATATTCTGAAACTACGGCAAAAAACTCTGCTTCATTGGTTATGGCATAAGGGTTAATATCTGATTTGCCATTTTCAATGCGCTGTATCTCCTCATGGATCATTTTAACCCACGGAATGGTATACTCGTGTTTTAATAAGTTCTCAGGTACTCCATCGGTTGCTCCGTCAGACTTGTCCAGCAAATGAACAAACTCATGAATTGCAGTGTTCTCTTTATCTGCACTATTTGAAAAACCTTGAAGAAGGGCAGATCTCGATAAGATCATCTGCCCGTTCATAAATCCGTTACCTACCATCCCCATAACCCTTCTTTCTCCACCTTCGTATTGAAATTCAGTATTAAAGGTGTCTGGATATAAAACTACATTGCTTAAATTATTATACTTCCAGTTGTCAAAACCAAAGACTGGAATAATGGCACTCGAAGCAATTAAAAGTTTATCTAAAACGGTAATCTCAGTTCCAACACCTTCAATTCGGACGTAGCTTAAAAACTCGGAAAGTTTCTGTTCAAATCTGGGTTTATCGTCTACTTCCAGTTGTTGATAATAATTTACATTCTTAAATAACAACTGTTTATCCCACTCGCTTAAGGTCACATAATTATGGCGGTTATCTTTTCTAAGTATAAAATAAACTACCAGAAGTAATATTGGGATAAGAATAAATAAACCTTCCATTTATTATGCTTCCAGAATTTCTAATTGAGTAATCACCTGATCTTGAGTAACCGGATAAGGAACATCATTAACAGCACTCTGATAAACTGCCTCGAATAAAGGTAGGTAGCTTCCTCTTAAAGAAGGTACTGAGTGCACCGTTTTATTTCCTTGCTCATCAATTAATGTCAATTTGCCTTCTTTTCCTTCAGGTTCAATTCCATAGGCGCTGTCAGAAAGTTTCATTCTTTTTAACAGCTGCTCTTCTTGAATATCAGTTCTTTCTTTATGTAAAGATCCTTTTTCACCATGTAATACAAAAGCTGGAAGTGGATCAACCAATAGCAAATTAGAGTGGACAAAAACATTGACACTATTTGGGTAACCTAAATGGATAGAAAAGTAATCATCAACTTTAGTATCCTTACGGTTTTTGCCTAGAATTTTATGAAATGTTTCTGGTTTTCCGAATATGCTAATTGCCTGATCTAATAGGTGCGGTCCAAGATCATACATTAATCCGCTTGCTGCTATGGGTTCCTCTTTAAAGGTTTTAGGTCCTATGGCTAATCTATATCTATCATAGCGGAAGTGAACTTCGTTCAGTTTTCCAAGCTTTCCACTTTCTATAACTTCACGTACAGCTATGTAATCACTATCCCATCTTCTGTTTTGGTAAAAGAATATTTTTTTACCCATACGGTCAGCCAATTCGAAAAGTTCCTTTGCTTCTGCTGATGTAGCAGTGAATGGTTTTTCTACTAAGATATGCTTTCCAGCACTTAGCGATTTGGTAGCATAATCAAAATGGGTATAGTTCGGCGTGTTTATAATGATAAGTTCAATAGCTTCATCAGCTATTAAGTCGTCTATTGTATTATAACTAATTACACCAGGATAATCATCYGCGGCTTGTTTTTGGTTGCGTTCAGTTACAGCATGTAATTTAAAACCTGGGTGTGCATCAACAAAAGGGGCATGAAATACCTTTCCAGACATTCCGTAGGCCATTAAGCCTGTTATAATTTTTTTTTCCATTTTAATATAAATTTCCTTTTAATCCTTCGAAGCTATTATAACCTCCGTAACATTGTGCTAAAAATAAGAAATCACTTTACTAAACGCTTAATATTATTGTAATAAAGCTTCATGTCTAATTGTATCTTTGTAATATGAAACCTGCAGAAATACATGCGAAATGGAAAATTTTGCAACAAAAGATAGCACAGGAATTTGATTCTGATGTACCTGATCTAAAAGTTATACTGTTTTTGATTGGTGTTCAGGAGTTAGGGAAAGGTCCGGGAAAATATAGTAAACGTCAAAAAGAGGAGCTAATGCATATTGCCACCTGTCGTTTATTAAGTGAAATGGGATTCTACGAGTTAGAAGGATTGGATCAGGACGGATGGCCTCATTGGAAACTTGTAAAGCCGGTTCCTTCGTTTGCAATGATGGAGCAGGAATTACTCCTTAAATCCCTTGCTATACATTATTTTGAAGATATCTACCAATAGGAAGAATATCATAAAAAGTAAAAAACCCGAAGTACATAGTACGACGGGTTTTTATTTTATAGGTAGATGTAAATGTTCTTATTTGCCTTGTTGTTGAGCTTCTTTTTTCAATTGATCGTTAGCAACGATAACAACTTCAACTCTACGGTTAGCAGCTCTTCCTTCTTCAGTTGCATTATCAGCAATTGGCTCAGAGAAACCTTTACCTAAAGTGATCAAACGTGATGAAGGAACACCTTGAGAAACTGCATACGCTTTAACAGCGGCAGCTCTTCTTTCAGATAATGCCATGTTATAGGTTTCAGTACCTTTGTTATCAGTATGACCAATAACTTTAATGTCAGTTCCAGGATATTGATTTATTGACCCAGCTAAAGATTTAATATTTGTTTTAGCCTGAGCAGTTAAATCTGATTTGTCAAAACCAAAAAGAATACCACTATCAAACTTAACGATAATACCTTCACCCTCACGGATAACTTCAGCATTTGGGATAGCATTCTGTATTTCAGCAGCTTGTTTATCCATCCTTTTACCAATAAATCCACCGGCTGTACCACCAACTGCAGCACCAATAATAGCACCTACCGCTGTATTACCCGCTTTTTTACCGATAATAGCACCAATCACACCACCCGCTGCAGCTCCAATACCTGCTCCTTTTTGTGTTTTTGTTAAACTATCGCAACCTTGAAATGCCATTGCACCAAGAGAAAGAGCGATACTAAATGTTGCTATTTTAAATTTTGAAGTAATCATAATATAATTGTTTGTTTTACTTTGAGCCTAACTCAAACCTAATGCCAGTTTTATTGTTTCATATTTTTATTGTCCTGCACCGTCAATTTTTGCAAACATAAATGTTACAAAAGGACAATGGCGTATTTTAATTTGTATGAAAGCGACCAAAATTCAGTACAACCACCTATTATTCTGAAAAATATTCTTCTAATTCTTTCAAGGTGTTTTCATCTGTAAGAAAATCTTTAATTACCAGGCCTTTTTCTAAAAGAATAATCCTGTCACAAACATCTGTAACGTGATTTAAGTCGTGACTGGATATTAGCGTTGTCATTTTGTGCTCCTGTTTCAAATTCTTAATTAATGATTTTAACCGAATTTGAGTAGTAGGGTCAAGATTAGCAAAAGGCTCATCCAATATTAACAATTCGGGGTTCTGCATAAGCGCTGCGGCAATACCAATCTTATTTTGATTGCCCTTTGAAAAATCACGAATATATTTGCCTTTATTAAGGATTTCATCATTAAAGAACTCAATGTATTGATTTAGATAATCCATTACATGGGCCGGACTAAAATTATGCAGACCTCCAATAAAAGTAAAATACTCTTCGGCAGTTAAATAATCTATCAGAAAACCCTCATCAAGATAAGATGCTGTGTAGTCTTTCCATTTATCGTGTTTTGCAACATTCTCTCCTTTGGACAGGATCTGACCTGCATTTGGGCGAATCAGATCAAGCAGCATTCGAAATAGCGTTGTTTTTCCTGCTCCGTTATTTCCTACCAGGCCGATGGTTTCTCCGGCATTGATCTGTAATTCTTCAATATTTACGACGGTTTTATTCCCGTATATCTTTTTTAGATTTGAAATTTCTAGCATCATGGTTATTCTCTAAAGCCTTCGGCAATGTTATATTTTCTTTTATTAAATTGATTCACTAAAAAGGTTACCCAGAATTCCCGGGTTAAAAGAGCAAGGACACCCAATGTTCCCAATGCAGCAAGGCCCCAATAAGGGTGATCAACAAAGAAGAAAGGCAAGAATATTACATAAGGTAGCAAGAAATAAGGTAATCCTAAAACCCACTGACTTGCGCCCACCCCCTGAAAGTTAAATGTTGCAGCTTTGGTCAGGTCTATTGCCCTATAGTTGCGAGTTGCAAAATAGAGAACTATTATAGTTCCTATGCCAATATTGTATAGATAAGCAGCAAACTGAACAGCCAAAATCTTCCAGCTGATAAACCCGTAAAGACTTATGATCAATGTGGTAAAACTGGACATTACAGTGAATAGTAAAAACTTAGCTTTAATGAATTTTCTAAAGTCAATTTTGTTAACCAATAGCCCGTCAAAATGAGCGGCCTGCCAGCCAAACATAAATTGACCGTAAATACTAATTACACTGCCAGTCATAAAAACAGCAGCAAATAGCATGGCGGCAAAATTGTCCTTCTGTAAAAAATCTTTCTTGTAAAAAAGGAAGCCATAAAAAACAAAGATCACACACATAATGAGGCTAGATCGTGTCCTTTTATGTCTAAGAATTAATTTTAGCTCTAGGGCAACTAAAGTGCCTATTTCTCCAAAACGACCAAGGATAGGGTAATCCGTACTCGTTTTTTTCTCTTCATTTTTACTTAACTCCTCTGTATATAAGTTATTACGAAGATATCTGGAGTTCACAAGAAATATCACCAGGGCAATCCCACTAAACCCTAGCGCAACTAAAGGATGTAAAGAAATCACATTAAATATGCGGTTCGATATTGCCGAAATAGAAAAAACTTTAAAATACTCTAATAGCCCCAGTGTCAAAATTGAAGCAAGCATTATAGGTATAACCTTTAAATTGGATATACTCATTCTCTTTATGTAAAGCGCTGCGTAATTATTAAAAAGTGTAAGGGAAATAATAGAAACAATATACATTATTGCTACAAGTGAACCATGCACATCGGCTATTGCGGTTACACAAAAGGGAACGAATAAGAATAACGGCAAAATATTAAAAGCAGAAAATAATGCTCTTGCATTTAAGAAGTTAACTATAGTTTGTTTTGAGATTTTTAGATGTAAATAAGGTATAATACTCAGGGTGGGTAAATCCTGTAACTGAAGCCTCATCATCATTTCGATGGCAAAATAATATAAAATAAACCCATTAAATACACCGAATATATCTTTTCCAGGGAAGGATTTTTCAATCAGAATCTCGAGGCTAAGTCCGGCAATAACTGCTACTGCAAGCAAATACAGAAGGATAAAGCCAATAAAAATTTGTGCAGCAATGGATCCCCCTTTATTCTTAGAGCGCCAAAAGGCTTTCCATTGATGATGTAGAAAAGTGATGAGCATATTAATAATTGTATTTGTTTTTCCAGTTCTGTTTTAGTTTTTCTCTTAATTTTTCCTCAGCCGGATTTTTACCGGGGTCGTATAATTTGGTTCCGCTAATTTCTTCCGGAAGGTATTCCTGAGCGGAGAAATTTCCCTCATAAGCGTGCGAATATTCATAATCTTTACCGTATCCAATATTTTTCATGAGCTTGGTTGGTGCATTCCTGATATGTAGTGGGACTGGTAAGTTACCTGTTTGTTTCACCAAAGCCTGAGCTTTATTTATCGCTTCGTAAGAAGCATTGCTTTTTACCGAAGATGCCAGATAGGTAACTGCTTGAGAGAGGATAATCCTGGCTTCTGGATACCCTATCACATTTACTGCCTGAAAGCAATTGTTTGCAAGTAGCAATGCGTTTGGATTGGCATTGCCTATGTCTTCCGATGAAAGGATTAGTAGCCTTCTGGCAATAAACAAAGGATCTTCGCCACCTTCAATCATTCTAGCCAACCAGTAAACAGCCGCATTTGGATCGCTTCCTCTTATAGATTTAATGAAAGCCGATATAATGTCGTAGTGTTGTTCACCAGCCTTATCATACAAGGCAAGATTCTGCTGAGCATGAGCCAGAACGTTTTCATTATTCAACGTTAATTTATTGCCACCAATTCCATTAACTGCAATCTCCAAAACATTTAATAACTTTCTGGCATCTCCGCCAGATAACCTGATCAATGCTTCATGCTCTTTAATGGTGATCTTCTTTTCTTTTAAAACAACATCCTTTTTAATGGCGGTCTGTAATAAACCAGAGAGCTCTTCCTCATTCAGTGCTTTTAAAATATAGACCTGGCATCTGGAAAGCAAAGCTGAGATTACCTCAAAAGAAGGGTTTTCTGTTGTGGCTCCTATTAGCGTTACCAGGCCCCGTTCAACAGCACCCAATAAACTGTCTTGCTGTGATTTGCTAAAGCGATGGATCTCATCAATAAACAAAATGGGCAATCCCATTAAACTGTTTTTAAGTTGAGCGGCTCTGTCTATCACATCTCTTATATCTTTTACTCCTGAGTTTATAGCACTTAGATTAAAGAATGGACGATCAAGTGTTTGAGAAATGATATATGCAAGGGTAGTTTTGCCAACACCGGGAGGACCCCAAAAAATCATTGAGGGTAATTGTCCGCTTTGTATGGCCTTTCTTAGTACAGCATCAGGCCCCACTAAATGTTTCTGGCCGACATATTCGTCCAGATTTTGCGGACGCATGCGTTCAGCTAAAGGAGGGAGGTTTTGCATAAAAGTAAAGATACAAAACCCCAGTTTAAAATATCATAGTTTTATACTATGATCCCGTGTTTTTAGCGGGCTTTTTCTTCCAGAATTTACGTTTTGGTTTGTCGTGGCGAACAGGTCTTTCCGAAGAATCAGCTGCACTTTCCAGAGGGGCTTCACCAAGATGTTCCGGTAAAGACATTCTTTCTATTTGTTTTTCAATCAATTTTTCAATGCTTGCCAGTTTACGCTTGTCCCTGTTATTAACCAGAGTAATTGCAGTACCTTTAGTTGCAGCCCTGGCAGTTCTTCCAATACGGTGTACATAGTCCTCTGCATCGTGAGGTACATCAAAATTAATTACCAGATCAATTCCTTCTACATCAATACCACGACTTAGAACATCTGTACCAATTATTATAGGCAATTGTCTGTTTTTGAATTTTAATAATATGCTTTCTCTTTCCTTCTGGCCAAGATCCGAATGAAAAGCTTCAGCTTTAAGTCCCAGGTTTCTAAAAACTTTACCCAGGTTTTTTACCTTTTCTTTTGTCGATGCAAAAACAATAATGCTCTTATACTCATCTGTTTTTAGAATAGAAGAAAGCAATGGCACTTTTTGTTCATCATGTATCAGATAAACCTGTTGCGATATCCCTTCCGCCGGCTTAGATAGGGCTATGTTAATTTGTTCAGGGTGTTTTAGCAGTGTTCCTGCCAGCTTCCTGATCTTTGGAGGCATAGTTGCAGAAAACATTACAGTTTGTCTATTTTCAGGAAGATAGCTTACAATGCGCATAATGTCATCATAAAAGCCCATATCAAGCATCCTGTCCGCTTCATCCAATACCAAATGCTGCAATTGATCCAGCTTTAAAACGCCAGATGAAAGATGAGAAATCAGACGACCAGGAGTTGCAATAATAATATCCACCCCTTCACGCATCGATCTCTTTTGCTGTTCATAGGCAATCCCATCACCACCACCATATACAGTTAAAGAGCTGATGTTTGTGAAGTAAGAAAGCGCTTCAACCTGTAAATCTATTTGTTGAGCAAGCTCACGTGTAGGAGCAAGGATCAAAGTGTTATTATGACGTTCTTCTGTTCCGGCAATCATATTCATGATTGGCAGAAGGTAGGCTCCGGTTTTTCCGGTTCCTGTTTGTGCACAGGCAATTAAATCTTTTTTGCTTAAAATTAAAGGAATTGCCTGTTGCTGAATAGGTGTGGCATCACGAAAACCCATTGCCGATAACCCTTCAAACAAATCAGGGTTAAAATTAAAATCTTTAAAATCCAATATACTTTATGTTGTTTGCATTATCCGTATAAAAGTAACCTTTTTCTGCCACACATCAAACGGTTTTCTCTTCAACCTGAATTAGCTTTTTCATCTCCAGATTTCCATTGTATTGCGCACCGAATTCTATCTCCAGCGTTTCAGTTTTAATATCACCGTTTACTCTCCCCGTTTTTTTTATTTCAAGTTGGCTAACCTTTACTTTTCCGTTTACCGTTCCGTAAATAATGGCTGACGTAGTTTCAATATCACCTACAATAATGCCCTTTTCGCCCAAAATAATGCCATTTCCAGTCTTTACGTTTCCTGTTACTTTGCCGTCAATTCTTATAACCGATGCTCCTGTAAGCTCTCCGGTAACAACAAAACCGTCGCCTATTAATGTCGAAATTTCCTGTTGATTGATGTCTGGTATCTGAGACTGTTTGGTTTTCTTAAACATTATTCTATTGTTAAAAAAGATCTGGGATTGATTATTTTACCATTTTTATGGATTTCGTAATGTAAATGCGGACCCGTAGATCTGCCTGTAGAACCGATTTTTCCTATGTTATCGCCTGCTTTTACTTGTGTTCCTTCAGTGATTAATATCCTTGACAAATGACCATAGTAGGTTTCAAATCCATTGCCGTGATTAATCACAATGCAATTGCCATATCCACCTCTTCTACCAGCATAGGTTACCCGTCCGCTTGCAGTGCTTTTAACTATTTCACCACGTTTCCCCCTGAAATCTAGCCCTTTATGCGTCTCTACATTTTCTCCGGTAAAAGGATTTTCACGATGGCCATAGCCAGAAGTGATGGCTCCGAAATGGGGATAGCCCATTGGTGTAAAAGCCACATAGTCAATCATCTTATTAAGGTATCCTTCGTAGAACTCACCTATTTCTTCAACCGAAAGGATATCAGAATTCCCCTCGCCTCCTTCATTTTTAACAATGGTTTTTATACCTCTTGCTTTTAGAAATTTATTTATTGTAAGCAACTTCTTGTCGATGGACTCGTAGTGTTTTTTTAGGGCAGAAGTATCGAGAACTGTAGCTTCTTTTTTATTCTCCCGCAATTGCTTGCTCAAGAGTTCTTTTGATGATTCAACTAATGTCATATTGTATGACAGATAGATTATCATTCCAAGTAAAAAAACAAAAGTACCTAGTAATCCAAATACATATTTTTTCCAATGTAATATATAACTGCTTGGAACCTGTATTGGCTTATTTGAGTTCTGATTGTTGTTTACAAAGATGATGGTTGTTCTATCCTTCTTCCTTGCCATAGTTTAAGAATTTAAAATTTGTACGGATGCAAATATATCATTTTCAGGTTTATATAAAAGCATCCGTACAATTTGGCAAAGATATTAGTGCTACTTTTTCTTATCAGCGTAGCCAAATACTTTCTGTAACAAAGGTGTAGATCTGGCACCTATATTGTCTCTGATTTTCAGTTCTTCCTGGGCTACCTGTATAAACATTCCGTCGATAGCTTTTTGTGCTACATAGTCTGAAAGGTCTGTAGATACTGGTTTTACCAACGGAATCTTATTATACTGATTGGCGGCATCGCCCCAATATTTTGTAGCGCCAACCTTATTCAAACTTGTTGTAATAACAGGCTTAAATTTTTCCATCAGTTGAGCTGTTGTTACTCTTTTAAAATAATTAGTTGCAGCATCTTTGCTTCCAAAAAGTATGTTGGTGGCATCAGCAATAGTCATTTGTTTTATTGCAGATACAAATATTGGTTTAGCTTCTTTGGCTGCGTCCTCTGCTGCACGGTTTAAACTGGTAATTACATTATCTGCAAGAGAACCTAACCCAACACTGCGAAGCGTTTTCTCTACCTTTTGTGCCTCAGGAGGAAAGAGGATCTTAACGGCCATATTGCCTAAAAAACCATCCTTTGCCGAGAGCAGATCTGCTCCATGCGATGTGCCCAACTCCAAAGCTTGTTTAATCCCTAAGCCCATTTCACTTGTTGTTGGGGTGCCACCTGTTTGAACCTGATTTAATATCTTTCCAATTTGAGCCTGGCTCTGTACGTCACAACTGCTTAATGTTGCGGCTACTAATGCGAGCAGATAAATTTTAGTTTTTTTCATTTAATGCTGTCTTATCCTCCAAACTTAGCAAATCTTTAGCCAATAATTTGGCTGATTTAGCTAATTTGATGAATTCAGACCGATAGCCTTCATTATCATTTCCCATCGCTTTTTGTGCATTACGAATTACCTGGTCAAAGCTTGAGTTCTGGCGGAAATCGGATTGCCTTAACAACATCCCAAATTCAGCAACCGCAGCGCTAAATCTAAAGTTGTTAGTGGTTTTGTCGAAAGCAATTCTATTGTCAATTACTGGTTGTTCAATTAGCTTGCTCACATTTCCATCTGGTTGTTTATAACGAAGTTTAACAGTTAACAATTCCTTATTATTTCCTGAAATGACAGGCTTGTCGTTTTTCTGGTATTTCAAATCATCTATACTACCCGAAAAAATGCTCTTTACACCAACAGGTATAACTTCATATAATGCTGTTACCGTGTGACCAGAGCCAAGTTCACCTGCATCCTTCTGGTCATCATTAAAATCTTTAGCTTTCAGCATGCGGTTTTCATAACCAATTAATCTGTAGGATTGTACTTTCGATGGATTAAATTCTATTTGCAACTTTACATCTTTAGCTATGGTAAATAATGTTCCGCCAAATTCATTTACTAAAACCTTCCTTGCTTCGGTGATATTGTCTATATAGGCATAGTTCCCATTTCCTTTATTTGCAAGCACTTCCATTTTACTATCCTTGTAATTTCCCATTCCGTAGCCAAGAGTGGTTAAAAAGATTCCGCTTTTGCGTTTTTTCTCAATGAGCTTTTCCATATCATCATCACTCGATGCACCCACATTAAAATCACCATCGGTAGCCAAAATCACCCTGTTATTTCCGCCTTTTATGAAATTTTCTGAAGCCACCTTGTAAGCCAGTTCAATACCTTGCCCGCCTGCTGTAGATCCCCCTGCACTTAATTTATCCAGTGCATCTTTGATTTTGATCTTCTGATCTCCAGGAGTGGAGGGTAAAACCAAACCTGCATTGCCTGCATATACTACAATGGCTACCTTATCTGAAGATCTAAGTTGTTCAGCTAATAATTTAAATGACGACACGAGTAAAGGAAGTTTATTTGCCTGGGCCATTGATCCAGACACGTCGATGAGGAATACCAAATTTGAGGCAGGTAACTTCTCAGTAGAAATTTTACGACCCTGTAAGCCTATCTTTACCAGTTTATGCATTGTGTTCCAGGGAGCATCAGCTATCTCGGTTACAATATTAATCGGATCTTTACCTTTAGGCTGCGGATAGTCATAATCAAAGTAATTCACCATTTCTTCTATTCTCACAGCATCAGCAGGAGGCAGGGCTCCGTTGTTAATGAACCTGCGTATATTAGTGTAAGATGCGGCGTCTACATCAATAGAAAATGTTGAAAGGGGGTTTTTTATGGCATCCCTGAATCGATTTTCGTTAATAGAAGCATAAGATTCTGATGATTCAGTAACTGGAAGCGAGTTCATTACAACGGTCGATTGGCTGATGCCTCTTATATGAACCGCTCCTCTTAATCCCGGAGCTGCCATTGCCTTTTGGCCATAACCAACTATAACTTCTTCTTTCAGAGAAATGCTCTCTTTTTCCAATTTAACATTTAAAACAGTACCGTTAATTTTTAACGTCAAAGGTTTATAGCCAATGTATTCAAATGTTAAAGTTTGTTCGTTTTCCGGAACTGAAATGGTATAAAACCCATTTTTATTAGTTGATGCACTAATCCTTTTGTCATGTGAAAACACATCAACGCCCGCGAGAGGTGTTTTGTCATTTCTGTCAGTTACTATACCCCTAATAGTCCTAACCGAATTTCTGGGAGCTTTGAATGCGGTAAACAGTAAAACAATAAATATTGGTAACAATAGCTTTTTCATAATCGTCTGTTTTTCTAAATGATGTAAGCTTTGCAGAAATTCCACACCAGTGTCGAAAAATATTTTTATACTTGAGAAAATTATACCTGAAAGACCCTTTGAAGTTCATAAAGAATAACGCCAAAATCCAGGAGCAGGACGACACTGCTTTAATTACGCGCTATAGGCAAAGCGGTGATCTGGAACCATTGGGTATACTTTATAACAAGTATATGCACCTTGTATTTGGTGTGTGTTTAAACTATTTAAAAGACGAGGAGCAAAGTAAAGATGCAGTAATGCAGATTTTTGAAGAACTTGTGGTTAAGCTCAAAATTCACGAAGTACAGAACTTTAAAAGTTGGTTGCATGTATTATCTCGTAACCATTGCTTAATGGCCCTTCGTAAGAATTCAAAAAATACAACCGTTTCATTAGAAGATACTTTTGTGGAAAACACAGATTTTGTGCATCTTGATATTGATGATACAAAAGAGACTAAACTTACCGTTATGGAAAAGTGTATGGAAACACTTCCCGAAGAACAGCGCGTAAGTGTAGACTTGTTCTATCTGCAAGAGAAATGTTATAAAGAAGTAGCGGATATTACCGGCTACGATATGCTAAAAGTTAAGAGCTATATCCAGAACGGTAAAAGGAACTTAAAAATTTGTATAGAAAAGAATAGTGGTGAATAACGATTGGTTAGATATAGCAGTTTTAGAAGATTATCTTGATGGTAAGCTTGATGCAAAGACTATGAACAGGGTAGAGCGTGAAGCGCTCGAGGATCCTTTCGTAGCCGAAGCGCTGGCTGGCTTAAGCATGTCGCCTAAGCGATCTCTTGAATCCCTTTCTTTGCTTCAAAAGCAATTGCATGAACGTGTTGCAGAGCATCATTCTGCTAAAAAAGCAACAGTAATAACTTGGCAACGCCTAAGTATTGCCGCTGCTGCTGCTGTGATATTTATTTCTGTTGGAATTATTTTCTGGATGAAACAGGTGAATTATCAGGAGATGGCATCCAAAAGACCTAAAAAGATTGATGTAAACATAGCTCCAAAGCCGAGCAGCGATAGTGTGATCGAAAATGCAGATGCCGTAGCCACACTTAAAACAGAAAGTACAGATAAAGCTTCTTCTGAAATTGATAAAGCAATAAAAGCAGCCAAAACTAACAGTTATGCTGCCAATTCAAAGCCTAAATCAAAATCCATTGCAAACAGTACTGAACCAACGCCGATTGCTGAGGCAACTTTAGCAGCAGCTCCAGCATCAGCAGCAAGGGTATCAGATGATTCAAGTGCTGCATTAAATGAAGTTGTTGTTGCTGCTTATGGGAAAAAAACTGCTAAGCAAGCCTTAGGTGCACCTGGAGTAAAAGGTACCGTAAGAATTAGAGGGCTTGCAACCCCTCAAAAAGAATTTGATGATACCTATGCCGTGAGGTTCACAATCAATAGCAAAGATATTAATGATATTCCAGTTGCCCGTCAAAACCAGTTACTGCAGAGTGTAGCTAAAGATTCAAAGTCTGAAACTACCCATCCTGTAATTGGGTGGCCAAAGTTCAACGGTTACCTTACTGAAAAAAATAGCTATATAACAGATGCGAAGAAAGGGCAGTCTGTTGAATTCAGATTTGAAATCAAAGATCTCAGACCTATAAATGTTGCCGTGATACGCGGCTTTTCAGAAAGATTCGATGAGGAAGTGATTCGCCTTATACAGACAGGGCCAGATTGGGATGTGCAGGACACTGCACATCCAATCGTATTTCTTACAATTGAGTTCTAAAAAAACAAATGTATAATTCCGTAAACAATTGCTGCTAGCGTTGCAGAAACCGGAATGGTTAATACCCATGCCCAAAGTAAGCTAACGGTAACTCCCCAGCGTACTGCCGATACTCTTTTTAACAAACCAACACCTACAATTGAACCTGTAATAGTGTGGGTTGTAGAAACCGGGATACCAAAGTGTTCCGTAATACCTAAGGTTACTGCACCTGCAGATTCTGCAGCTACACCCTCAAAAGCATTTACTTTAGTAATTTTAGAGCCCATAGTTTTTACAATTTTCCAGCCACCGCTCATGGTACCTAATGCAATTGCAGCATAACATGAAATAGGAATCCATTCAGGCATTGCATCTCCGGTGTGTAGTACATTTGCCGCAACCATAGAAACATAGATGATGCCCATTACTTTTTGAGCATCGTTACCACCATGTGTAAAGCTTAATGCAGCAGAAGAGATCAGCTGTAATCTTTTAAACCATTTCTCAGCTACAGAAGGCCGGGCATTTTTAGATATATGTAAAATGATAATGGATATAATAACCGAGATCACCATACCAATTACGGGTGCCAGAACAATAAACGCAACCACTTTTAAAATGGGGGCAAGGTTAATTGCCGACATTACGCTTGCGCCTACCGTAGCCGCTTTAGCCATACCAGCACCAGCAAAACCACCAATCAGGGTGTGCGAGGAGCTTGAAGGGATACCAAACCACCATGTAAAAAGATTCCAGGTAATGGCGGCGATAAGACCAGCCAGGATAACTTCAAGCGTTATAAAATTCTCTACTACAGTTTTGGCTATAGTATTAGCCACTTTATGGTCTGTAAAGTAAAAATAAGCAGCAAAGTTAAATACTGCTGCCCATAGCACTGCCTGAAAAGGAGAAAGCACTTTTGTAGAAACGATAGTAGCAATTGAATTTGCCGCATCGTGAAAGCCATTTATATAATCGAATCCTATTGCGAGGACGATTACAACAACCAATAAGGTAGTTACCATTTTTTGAAGGTTTAAGCGTTCTTTACCAAAATAGATTCCAGCACATTAGCCGCATCTTCACATTTATCAGTAGCCATTTCAAGAGTTTGAAGAACCTCTTTTTGTTTGATCAATTCAATTGCGTTGGTTTCAAATTCAAACAAACGGGCTATTGCCAAATTACAAACGTAGTCAGCCTGATTTTCGCCGCTGTTAATCCTTACACAGGCATCAGCGATAACACGAATATTTTTAAAACTTCTTAATTCTTTAATTGCTTTATCCAAATCGGTACACATCTCTACCAATAATTCAGCAAGTTTGATCATTGCATCACCTACATTTTTAACATTGTATAATTCAATGTTACTAGCCGAAGCATGGATGTAATCTGCAATATCATCAACTGCACTGGCGAGCGCATGGATATCCTCCCTGTCAAAAGGAGTGATGAAGTTCTTGCTAAGTTCAAGGAAAATCGAATGGGTAATGTCATCACCTACGTGCTCTAAACGTTCAACTTCCTTAATGTATTCTTTTCTTTTTTCTGTATCAGTTGCACTTAATGCAAGCAATAGAGCTTCAGAAATTTTCAATACGTTACTTCCAGCCTGTTCAAATAGCGGTTGGAACTTTTTGTCTTTAGGGGTGAAGAACTTAAAAATACTATTCATCTTTTATAAAATATGATACAAAAGTATGAGTACAATGTTAAGTTAATGTTAAGTGTTAAGTTTTTTTAACTAAGCGGATTATGATTAGCCAACCTTTTCAAGTGTAAAGGCAAATGTTGTTCCGATCTGTAAAGTACTCCTTACAGATATGATTTGCTGATGGGCTTCAAGTATGTGTTTTACAATAGCCAACCCAAGTCCGGTACCACCTTCTTCTCTTGATCTGTGCGAGTCAATWCTATAAAAGCGCTCAAATAGGCGAGGCAGGTGTTTTTCGTCGATGCCTATGCCATCATCAGTTACCTCGATCAGATACTGATCGTGAAGTTCAAAGATCTTTATGGCAGTTGAACCACCATGTTCTCTGCCGTATTTTAGTGAATTCTGGATCAGGTTAATCATTACCTGTCTGATCTTTTCTCTATCTGCGTTTACAAAAGCAGGGTGTGTATATTTTTCTTTAAATGACAGTGTAATCTCTCTGAGTTTTGCCTTGTCTTCCAGACCTTCCATTACCTCTTTTGCAAGCAGCACAAAGTCAAATTTCTCATAGTTAATTGGAATCTCACCTGTTTCTAATTTGGAGATAGAGTCAAGATCATTTATTAAATAGCTTAACCTTTCAACATTCTTACCTGCCTTTGTTAAAAATTTAGCAGCCATTTCCGGATCATCCACAAGGCAATCCTGTAAGGTGTCTATGTAGCCCTGTATGGCAAAAAGAGGCGTTTTAAACTCATGCGAAACGTTAGACAGGAATTCCCTTCTGAATTGTTCCTGTTTCTTTAAAACATCAATTTCACGTTTTTTTGCCCCTGCCCATTCTTTTACTTCTTGTTCAACGTCATTAATTGGATCAGAGCTCACATATTCGCCAAGCGCATCTTTAAGGTCCTTTCCCAATTTTAAATTGTGGATAAGCTTATATATAAGAACTATTTTAGAGTAAATGTATTTTTCGAGCAGGTAGTAGAAAACAATAAAGCATGTTAAAAACGACACGCCAAATGACATCAGCATAAAATACCAGCTATGCTGAAAGTAGAAATTTACAAGACCTATCGAAATACCAACTGCTAATGCTGCAATTAAAACTAATACACTTAATTTCATTCTTTTACTCAAATTAACTGTAAGATAGAGCGCTTACAGGGTGCAGGCAATTTACAATTATTTTATTTCATTCCTGCCCACTCGTCATAAAACTGATCAAGATATTCTTGCATAAAATTATGACGTTTTTGAGCTATGTTTTTTCCTGCCGGAGTTTTCATTAAATCTTTAAGTAAAAAGAGTTTTTCGTAGAAATGGTTAATGGTAGGGCCGGTACTATTTTTATATTCTTCCTTACTCATACTCAGGTTGGGCTTAATCTCCGGATCGTAAAGCACCCGGTTTTTATAACCTCCGTAAGTAAATGCACGGGCAATTCCGATGGCGCCAATAGCATCCAATCTGTCTGCATCCTGCACAATGTCAAGTTCCTTTGAATGAAATGTCACAATGCCTAAGCTGGCTTTGTAGCTTAGGTTGATGATGATCTGTTTTACATGTTCAATGATTGATGGATCAACGTTAATACTTTCAAGGAATTCACCTGCTATACGTGGGCCGATTTCCTCATCGCCGTCATTAAATTTAGGATCTGCAATATCGTGCAGCAAGGCTGCCAGTGCAACAATTAATTCGTCGCCTTTTTCTTGCGCATTAATGGTTAAAGCTGTTTTGTAGACACGTTCTATATGGAACCAATCGTGGCCTGCTTCTGCATCTGCAAGCGTTTCCTTAACAAATTGAATAGTTTTTTTGATTATTGGATCCATTGGCCTATTCCTTAATGAGCCTTTCGCCTTCAGGTCTTCTTGTGCCATCGTACAACTCGTATTCGAGCATACGACAGTCTAGTTTTCCATTGTAGAATTCTATTTTACGTGTGGCTTTTAATCCGATTTTTTTGGCAAGATCAGGATTTCCTGTAAAGATATATCCAAAATATCCTTTGCATTCCTGCTTCATAAAATCACCCATACGTTTGTAGGTTGATTCCAGTTTAGAATGTACACCTAGGCGCTCGCCATATTCCGGATTAAATACTACTACACCCTTGCCTCCTTCGGGAACTTGTGTTTCAGCAAAATCACATACCTCGAAGGTGATCAATGTATCCACACCTGCTGTTTTAGCATTTCTACGACTTACATCTACAGCGTCTTCAGAAATATCGGTAGCGATGATCTGAAGATCAGCATTTTTTACCACCTGATCTTTCAGGATTCTTCTTTCAGCAAAAAATACTTGTTCATCGTAGCCAATAATGTGCATAAAGCCATAGTTCATTCTAAATAAACCTGGTCTGCGATTGGTTGCAATAAGAGCGGCTTCTATAGCCAATGTTCCGGAACCACACATTGGGTTTACAAAAGGAGACTTCTGATCCCATTTAGTGCTTAATACTGTTGCTGCAGCAAGTGCTTCCAGCATTGGGGCTTTTCCCGGAATTTTACGGTATCCGTGTTTAGCAAGTGTTTCGCCAGAAGTATCAATAAATACGTCGGCATCATTATCTTTCCAGTATAGATGAATTACAGCTTTATTGGCATCAGAACCTGAATTCGGACGGATACCTTTCTTGTCTTTAATGCGGTCAACTATTGCATCTTTTACCTTTAAGTTGGCAAAAAGAGGAGTGGTAATAGTTGGGTTATCAACATTTGAGGTAACAGAAAAATAACCTGAAAAATCAATTAACTCTTCCCATGGCATCTCCACCATTTCGCGGTAAAGCTCTTCCGGATTTGCTGCTTTAAAACTCTTTAAGCAGTATAAAATCTGGCTGGCGCACCTTAAATTCAAATTTAATCGAATACATTCAGACAAAGTGATGTCTAATTCTAAGCCTGTAGAGAAATCTCTTACTATGTCATAGCCAAGGGCTTTAACTTCTTCTAGTAAATACGGCGACAGACGCTTGTTGCAGGTTATGATAACCTTACTTTTTGTGTGGAAAACTTGCATAATTAATTGTACGAAGTTATCAATAAAAATATAGAGATTTGAACTTCGTAGTAGAATAAAATAGTATTTGTTATGGAATTAAAAGGAAAAGTGCATGAAATTGGTGCATTACAGCAGGTGAGTGAGACTTTTAAGAAACGCGACCTTATCATAGAATATGCAGAAAACCCTACTTATCCTGAATACATCAGGTTTGAGGCTTTACAAGATAAAACAGCTTTGTTTGATAGCTTAAAACCAGGCGATGATGTAGAAGTAGCATTTAATTTACGTGGTCGTCCGTGGACTGATAAAACCGGAAAAACATCTTATTTTAACAGTTTAGTAGTATGGCGTATTAATGCATTAACAAACAGTGCAGCGGCATCTACTCCAGAATATGCTCCGCCAGCTGATTTAAACAGCGCACCGGGCGAGGAAGATGATCTTCCTTTTTAAAAGATCTTTTTTAAATAAACAAATTGACCACCGTGCCGTCCTGATTCAGGGCGGCACTTTTTTTTTGCACAGACCGCGGCTCCTAGCCACATTGGTAGGATCAAACTTAGGCCTGCGTTAAGGCTGGTTCGAGACTTCTTCGGGAAAAGGTACCTGTTTTCCGAAGAAATGTGCTTCCAGTCCTTATTCTGCCTTGATTCTGTCCAAGCCGAAGTGCCTGTTTAAACATATCAAATAGCGAATCATGGTGAGTAAACTTTGAAAGGTTCATAGACATGAAGGCAGATATTGCCTGATTTGACTGTTAAAATTTGTTAAATTAAAGCTTTTGTGTTAATGCTTCGTTAATTTTGAATATCCGATATGAAAAAAAGAAGCCTTTGGTTAATCACCGGCCTTATGACCATAGCTTTGCTTGGGGTGTTTGTAATGCAATTGTATTATATAAGGGAGGCATATAGTCTTAAATCACAGCTTTTTGAACAGGATGTAAATCAGGCACTTAATAGCGTAGTTAATAAAGTGCAAAAACGTAATGCAGCACTTTACATTACTAAAAGAGACCAGCAGTTGGAACGTGATCGCGAAGCAGAAGTTCGCAATCAGGCACAACAGCTGGTAGAATATAAGGAACGCTTTAAAGATCAGGAACAAAAACGATTACTTGAGCAGCGTAAATTAATTGTTGCCGATTTAAATCAGAATGATTTAGAGATTAAAAAGTCTTATGCCAACCCAATACTGATTACCGAAGCCGAATACCTTGCGGCATCTGATTTGAATAACCCACTGCAGTCGCCAGTGCACGTTGATGTGAATGTAGGTTTAGATGCCTACGGGAACCTGATCAACGGGCAATTCAGATCAACCTTTGTGCCGCAGGAAACAAAATCATTCATCATTGCTTCTAATCAGTTGCCCGATACAATCAGATACCATGCCGTTAACCCGGCAACAGGAAAAAGCGTGCTCATTAGTGTACCCACAGTAAGCAATGAGCTATCACGTAAATTTCAATTTGAAAATAACCTTGCCAAAAGAAGGTATGATGATGGATTGAATAGGCTGATGTCTGATACAATTCCCTTAAAAAGTGATTCTGATATTCTAACTCAGGTTAAAGATGTAGCGCAGGAGATGAGAGAAGCGAATGTCCCGCTCAGCAAGATGATATCAAAGGAAAGCCTGGATACATTAATTCAAAAGGAACTTTTAAATAGAAATATAACACTGAACTATGATTTCTGGGTTAGCCTTGCAGAAAAGGACTCGCTAGTATATGTAAAAGCTTCGACCAATATTGATAATGTGTTGCCTAAAAATACATTCAAGGCTACTCTTTATAGTTATATCATTAGAGATCCGGGAATGCTTTACATCAGTTTTCCCGACAAAAATTCTTTAATCCTTAGCAATATGTGGGCTACTATGGCCTCGTCTGCGGCCTTGTTATTTGTGCTGATCTTTATTTTTGCCTATACCATTTATGCAATAATGAAACAAAAAAAGATCTCGGAAATGAAAACGGATTTCATTAATAACATGACTCATGAATTTAAGACTCCGGTGGCTACAATTATGATTGCCAGCGAGGCACTCAAAGATCCGGAGATTGTTGAAGATAAAAACCGCATCAGTAGATTAGCCGGTATTATATATGACGAGAATGTTCGTCTGGGGAATCATATAGAGCGGGTTTTAAGTATTGCAAGATTAGAGAAAAAGGAGTTAAAGCTGGAGCAGAGTGAAGTTGATGTTAATGATGTTGTTGCTGCAGTTGTAGATAGTATGGAGCTTCAGTTACAAAAAAGAAATGCTGCAATTAACCTAAACCTGAATGCTGGAAAATCTATCATTTATGGTGATGAACTACATCTCTCTAATGTAATTTACAACCTGGTCGATAATGCAAATAAGTATAGCGGAGAGATCCCTAAAATAAATATAAGTACAAGAAATACAGGTAAGCACCTGATTATTGAAGTTGCGGACGAAGGAATAGGGATGACTAAAGATCAGACCAAGCGTATTTTTGACCAGTTTTATAGGGTGCCAACAGGTAACTTACATGACGTAAAAGGCTTTGGTTTAGGACTGAACTATGTGCAGGACATCATTAATCAGATGGGTGGAACAATAAAGGTGCATAGTGAAAAGGATAAAGGAACTGTGTTTGAAATAAGCTTACCATTAAACCATAATTAACGACACACACATGAAAAGAATTTTATTGGTAGAAGATGATCCGAATTTAGGGCTTCTCTTACAGGATTACCTACAGCTTAAAGGCAAATTTGATGTTGTACTGTGTGTTGATGGTGACGAAGGGTTAAGGGCTTTTACAAAGCAGGATTTTGATCTGTGCATACTTGATGTGATGATGCCTAAAAAGGATGGATTTACGTTAGGTAAAGAGATTAGAAAGATCAATCAGGATGTGCCTATTATTTTTGCAACAGCCAAGGCCATGATGGAAGATAAAGCATCGGCATATGACCTGGGTGGAGATGATTACATCACAAAGCCATTTAGAATTGAAGAGTTGCTTTTAAGAATAAATGCGCTGTTAAAGCGGGTAGCGGTAAAGGAAACACCAGAATCAGGAGCAGCTCAGACACTGTTTCAAATTGGCGACTATAGCTTTGACTATACAACCCAACTTATAGATTATAAAGGACAACAGCAAAAGCTGTCGACAAAGGAGGCCGAATTGCTTCAGCTGTTATGCTTAAAGAAGAATGCTGTTCTTACCAGAGAGGAAGCGCTGTTGAGTATCTGGCATGACGACAACTACTTTAACGGTCGTAGTATGGATGTGTTTTTAAGTAAACTAAGAAAATACCTTAGGGAAGACCCTAAGGTAGAGATTCTTAATGTTCATGGCAAGGGGTATAAGCTGCTTGTAAATTAAAGCAGGAAAGCCTTTAAGGCTGATTGGGCATAGTCTCCCCAATCCTTTAAAGCCGAATTTATAGTTTCTCTTAAGGTTTTATTGTTTACTGGTTTACCCTTGGTAGGTACCTTTAGTTCATTTGGGGTAACAGGCTTGTCTGTTACTGTTTTTGCAAACCATGTTATGTTTTCATGAGGAAGTGCAACACCAAGGATCATTCCCGGCAGGCCGGTAAATGATTCTGGCCCCCCGGATACAGGAATCTTATCGGTATAAAAGGCTACTACATAAATAGAATCTAAAATAACGGCATTTGCTCTGCGACATTCGTAGCCTGCTATAGTTCTTAGTTCGCTGGTAATTTTCCAATTTATTTTTCTTGTGGTATCTTTTACTAAAAACGTTTCTTCGTATACTACTTTCTGCGTGGTAAACAACCCTGAGGCAAGATCTGTATATATGGTATTGCTTTGCCCCGTTGATGGATCGCTAAAGAAATAATTTCTTGAATTATTTTCATCGGCTATGGGTGTATAAAGGGTTTTATCTTTAGAAAAGGCTAATGTGCTTTTTAATACCTTGAATTGTGACTGGTTTCTTTTGTATGCTTCGTACGCTTGTTGCATAAATCCGCTGGAGCTTTTTTCCATTTGTCTTTTCATTATAGCGAACATGTTAGAGCTCTTTTCGAATTCTATTACGCCATCTGTAGCAAACCTTACATTTTGTGCAAACAGGCTGCTTACATTTAATAAGAAGCAGAAGCTGAGTATAATTAGTTTGTGTTTCATATTCTTATTTTTTAGTAGGTGCTGATCCGCCCATTTTGCTGAAATCCCAGCTAATTGTGCACATAAAATATCTTTGTATAGTTGTATAGCTGTTTTGATTAACCATGTTGCCGCTGGCATATCTGCTGAAGCCTACGTTTTGGTTAAGTAAATCGTTTCCGGATAGTGAAACCCTTAGGTTTTCTTGTTTAAAGAACTTTTTGGTGATGCTTGCATTCCATATAAAGCGTTCCAGATCCTCGTTAAAGGTTTGTGTCTTTCCGGTGAATTGGTAATTACCATCAGAGCCAATTTGTATTTTGCCGGGTAGGTATATGTTAAAGTTTGCATTTCCCTGAAATCCCCAGCCCTTGTTGTTGGTGCTGTTTCTTGAAGAAGAGCTGATAACGTTGTAGCTTGGTCCTCCGGAAATCCGGAAATCAAACTTTTTCTCTTTGTATTTGGATATGTTCAAGCTTCCTGAATAACCATACGATTTGGTAGTGTTTAGCTCTGTTCTTACCGTGTCTGTTACTCTTGTATAATTTACATTTCCGTTTGAACTAAGGTTTAGGCCCACACTCATATCTATAGATTTGATCTTTCTGCTTGTTCCGAAATTGAAATAATAGTTGTACGGACTTTTGTCGCTTAGATTAATAGACTGATAAAAGTTTTTCCCAAGACGATCTGTTGTAGTGTGGTTTACTATCGGATTAGTGGTAAAAGAGTAGCTACTGCTAAAGTATACATATTGGTCGCTCAGTATTTTGTAAGAGTTGTAATACAAGTTAAGGCCGCTTCTGAAAGACGGTTTTAGATCGGGATTACCAATGGTTTCATTTAATGGATCTGTATTTACCCTAATTGGCTGAATCTGATCAATGCTAGGCTGGTTGGTATTGCCATAGTACCCGAAATACAGAGATTTTTGTTGAGAAAACCTGTATTGATAAGTAAATTGAGGGTTCCAGTTTGTAAAGTTTCTTTTAAAGGTTTTATCGGTATATGCATCGAATTGTTGAAACTTTACATCACTTACCTTGGTGCCAATATTTATTGTCGATTTATTTTTCTTGTAATTGAATGTTATTCCTCCCTGGTTCGAAAGCTGATCCAGGTCAAAGTTATTACTGAACTCTCTATCCAATTCGTCATACGCTCCTGATGCGGTTTGGTTAAATGATTTACGATCGGAATTGCTGTTGTTAACACCCAGACCATAGCTTAATGCAAGTGTTATTGTTTTGGATAGTGGCTCGGTGTAAGTAATGTTGGAGTTAAATGTTTGGTTGTGTGTGTTGTTGGTTTTGAATTGGTTTACTGATTCTGTTTGGGTTTTATCGCCAAGTTCATTAAAGAATTCGCTTGTTGAATTAAGGTGTCCTTCAGTTTGGTTTTCATTTACTGCTTGTTTAACATTTATTGAGAGGGTTCTTCCTTTCTTTTTTAACTTTTTAGTCCATAAGGCGCTTGCGTTGAATAGTTTCTGGTCGCCATCATTACTTAGCTCTCTGTCGGTCGAGTTTTGTAACGAATTGTCTCCCCTTAAGGTTGATGAGATAAAATTATCTCTTGTTTTACTGTTTTTTAATGTTCCATCAACCATTATTTTTAATGTTGATGTTGTGTCTAGCTTTATGGTATACGTAAAGTCTGCTTTTTGCCTGAACATCAGGTTGTCAAACTTTTGATGCGAACTGCTGTTTGTAACGCCGTTAGACAGGTTGTTTTGAGTGAGGTTATCCCTTGTTCCCTCAACACCAATTGAGCCTATTTTGTAGTTTGAGTTGATGGCATGTTTATCACTATCCCATTTGTTTTCATAATGCAGCCCACCGCTATGAGCTGATGGAATACCTTGCCCATTGTATTGTCCGTCGAAAGAGTCAAAGTCGTCGTTGTTCCCATAGAAATATATTCCACCATCATCGCTAAACTCCATATTATTGGATGAGCCTCCGTATTTATCTCTATCTCCCCAGCCTAACCCGGTTTGGCCGGTATTTCCTGATATGCCATAAGCAGAGAACTTTTGTTTCCCCTTAAACGCGTTAAACATGGCCTGGCTTTTATAGAATTTATCTGTGCCTAAGCCGCCTTCAACTTTTCCGAAGTAACCGTTTTTCTTGTCCTCCTTCAATTTTATATTAATGGTTTTTGTCTTTTCTCCATCGTCAATTCCTGTAAATGTTGCCTGGTCGCTTTTCTTGTCATAGAGCTGTACTTTATCAACCATATCGGCACGAAGGTTTTTGGTTACCAGAGTTGGGTCATCACCAAAAAATTCCTCGCCATCTACCAATACCTTTGGTACGGTTTGACCCTGCGCAGTAATTTTTCCGTCCTTATCGACCTGTATGCCGGGAAGTTGTTTAAGCAGGTCCTCTACTTTATCGTTGGGTTGTATGGTAAAGCTGGCGGCATTAAACTCGGTTGTGTCTCCCTTAATTTTAATTGCTGCGGCTTTTCCTTGTATAATTACCCCTTCAAGTAGGGTAGCTTTAAGGATTACGCTAATGTTGCCAAAGTCTTTAGTTGATTTGGCAGAGTCTAGAGCGAAATCTTCAATATAATCGGCATAACCAGGGTAGGTTACCATGAGGATGAATTTTCCAGCTTTTAGGTTGTTTAAAGCAAATGTGCCTTCGGGGGTGGCCCGTGTGTACTTTACAAGTGTGGAATCTTTTTGATTTAATACCGTTATTGTTGTGTTTACCATCTTATAGGTGGCAGCAGTATCTACTACAGCCCCCTTGATCGAATATTGGTTCTGAGCAAACAATAACATCGAACTGAACACCAGCAGGAGTGTTAGAGAGGTTAATTTCATATTAGGAGTTTTGTTGGGTACAAGATATAACTAAAAGTTTAGTAATGAAATTAGGGAATTGTTAAAGTTTGTTAAAGAATGTTAAAACGCAGATTGTAACGCATTTTTTACCGATTAGGTTTAAGTAGTAAGTTCTTATTAACTTTGTAGCATGTCGAATTCTGAAAGTGCTAATCCTGCGGAACTTGCTGCAAGGTTTGTGAATTATACTTCTAAGCATATATTCCTTACGGGAAAAGCAGGAACGGGTAAAACAACATTTCTAAGAAGGTTAATTGAGCTTACGCACAAGAAAGCTGTTATTGCTGCTCCTACAGGTATTGCTGCTATAAATGCAGCAGGCGTTACCATACATTCTTTGTTTCAGCTGCCTTTTGGAACCTATTTGCCAAAACAGCCGGATGCGGATGGAGATCACTACAATCAGCAATATAATACACCGAAATCTATTGTAAGGCATTTAAACATGACCGCAGCAAAACGTAAGGTTATTATTGATATGGAATTGCTGATTATTGATGAGGTGAGTATGTTGCGTGCAGATTTGCTGGATGCAATAGACATGATTTTACGTTATATCAGAAGAAACAATTCGGCAAGTTTTGGTGGAGTTCAGGTATTGTTTATTGGCGACCTGCATCAGTTACCCCCGGTTGTAAAATCGACTGAGTGGAATTTACTTGGGCAATTTTATAAAAGCGCTTATTTCTTTGATGCACTTGCTCTGCAAAACAATCCGCCGATATATATCGAGCTTGAAAAAATTTATAGGCAGGCCGATGAAGTTTTTATAAACCTGCTTAATAATTTACGTAATAATACGGTAACTGCGCAGGATGTAGCTTTGCTTGAAAAGTATTACAAGGCAGATTTTAAGCCCTCGATAAACGACAAATACATTACCTTAACTACACATAATAATAAGGCCGATACGCTGAATAAGCAAAGTCTTGAAGAGCTAAAGGCTGCTTCGTATTTATATGTGGCAAAAATTGAAGATGATTTTAGTGAGTATTCATATCCTGCAGAACATATTTTAGAGTTAAAGGTTGGGGCGCAGGTAATGTTTATTAAAAATGACCCAACTGGTGAGCAACGCTTCTTTAATGGTAAGATAGCCGTCGTTACTGCGTTAAAAACCGACCTGATTGAAGTGCAGGCAGAAGGCAGTAACGAAAAGATCATTCTGGAAAAATATACCTGGAAGAATATAAAGTATACTACTGATAAGGTTACAGGCGAAATTCATGAGGACTTGGCAGGTACTTTTACACAATATCCTCTTAAACTGGCCTGGGCAATTACAGTACACAAAAGTCAGGGTTTAACTTTTGAAAAGGCGATTATTGATATTGGGAATGCATTTGCGCCCGGACAGATATACGTGGCGCTTTCTCGTCTCCGTTCATTAGATGGTCTGATTCTTACCTCTCTTATCTCAGGATCGGGTATACGACAAGATCAGAATGTGTCTTTCTTTTCGAGAAATAAGCAGGAACCAGCCCGGCTGGAAGCGCAGATAAAGGAAGAAAGTGACGCGTTTTTGCGTTCTTATCTATTGCAGTGTTTTGATCTGAATCCGCTTGATAATTACGTTTACGACCACGTGCATTCTTATACCAAGGATATCAATAAATCTGCAAAGCAAAAACATCATAAATGGGCTGCACAGCTGTTAAAGGATCTAAGTGAGCTGAAGGCACATGCAAATAAATTTCTAGGACAAATACAACGACTGTCGCAACTTAAAACAGAAGAAGGGTTGTCTGCATTATTCGATAGAACTGTTGCAGCTGAGAACTATTTTAATCCTTTACTGTCCGGATTTTCAAAGAGGATCTTTGAACGAATGGAATTGGTAAAGCAGGATAAGCAAGTAGTGGCTTTTTTAACAGAGCTATTAGAGATGGAAGGGTTGTTTTATGAGCAGGTAAAGAAAATCAGTAAAGCAACGGCATTATTAAAGGCAACCATAAATGGTGTTGAATTTACCAAGAAGGATGTTAGTGAGCTCATTGATCAGGCAAAGAGAGCGTCTCAGATGGAAAAAGTATTTGCTATGCCGGGTAAGCTTGATTTTACAGAAAAGAAATCTAAGACCTCTAAGCCGAAATCGGGTGTTGGTAAAGCCAAGGTAGAAAAGGCACCTAAAGTTGATACCAAAGAGCTGTCGCTTGTATTATTAAAGGAGGGAAAAACGATAGCTGAAATTGCAGCCGAACGCAAAATGGTAATAGGGACTATTGAAGGGCATCTTGCACATTATGTTGCCAGGCAAGAGGTCTCGGCTAAAGATATTATTGGATCGAAAAAACTGGATAAAATACTGGATGCAATAACAGAGTTGAAAACCCTGCAGATGAGTCCCATTAGAGACTACCTTGGACGGGATTATTCTTTCGGGGAAATTAAGATAGGTGTAGCAGCTCATCTTGCAGAGAGATAGTATTGTTAAATACTAATCTCCCCTTCAAAAACTTGTTCGGCCGGACCACACAAGAATACATTGGTAAACTGTTTTCCATCGTAATCAAATTGGATTTTCAGATCTCCGCCAAGAACTTTAATTGGAGTTTCTATATGTCCAATTTGATGATTGTGCTGAGCCATTGATAGCGCAACAGCAGTTACACCGGTTCCACAGGCATAGGTTTCATCTTCTACACCTCTTTCAAAAGTGCGGACAAACAGGTAATCGCCTTTATCTTCTACGAAGTTTACATTGATTCCTTCTTTTTTATAAGTTTCGTTGTTTCTTATCGCCTTGCCGTTTTGATAAACATCGTAATCCTTTAAGTTTTGCATTTCTGCTACATAATGAGGCGATCCTGTATTTAGAACATACGCGTCGCCATCTTTATTAATGGTGTCGATGTCGATCATCTGGAGGTCTACCCAATTGCCTTCTTCTGAAATCTTGGCATAATGCGGCCCGTCAACTGCCAAAAAATCAGTCTCTTGATCAATTACACCCAGGTGTTTGGCAAACGCTACTATACATCTTCCCCCGTTTCCACACATACTGCCCAGGTTACCATCTGAATTAAAATAAAGCATTTCAAAATCGTAATCTGCATGGTTTTGTAAAAGCATTAAACCGTCTGCACCAATGCCAAAACGCCTGTTACAGAGTTGTAAAACAGCATTATTATCCGTATATTTAAAGGAAAGATCGCGATTATCAATCAGAATAAAATCGTTGCCAGCTCCCTGGTATTTGAAGAAGTGAATGTTCATCTTTAATGCGTGGTGTTCATTTAACATTTTTTAACAGTATTCGTGACTTATTTCAGATGCAAATATCGTTGATATGGTATTAAATTTGACTAAATCAATGAAAAGAAAAGCAATTGTAAGCAAATATGAGACTTGTATGAGTTTACAAAAGGAAATAAAATAAATAATATATAAATGAAAAGAATAGGATTAATAGTGTTGGCTGCATTTATAGGTGGTGCAGCTGCAATTGGTGGCTACAAATTGTTAGAACCAAAAACTGCTCAATTATCGTTTCAGGATCAGCAAAAAGTACTTTTTGCAAGTAATTCTAAGATCTCTTCGGCTGGGGCGGTTGATTTTGTTGAAGCGGCGGCTGCAGTTTCGCCTGCGGTAGTGCATATCAGAACCTCATATTCAGGCGGTAGTGGCGAGTCATCTCCAATGGATATGTTCGATGAGTTTTTTGGTGGAGGGGGCAGAAGAATGCAACGTGCACCAAGAGCAGCCTCCGGCTCTGGAGTAATATTGACTCCAGACGGTTATATCGTTACCAATAATCACGTGGTAGAAAATGCTGATAAAATTGAGGTGGTGTTGTCTGACAGACGCAAGGTGAGTGCTAAAGTGATCGGTAAAGATCCAAATACAGATTTGGCCCTTATAAAAGTAGATGCAACTGATTTGCCAGTTGTAAAAATGGGAAATTCTGATAATGTTCAGATTGGTGAGTGGGTATTGGCTGTAGGTTTCCCGCTTGATTTACAAACAACTGTTACAGCCGGTATTGTAAGTGCAAAAGCACGTAGCATAGGTATTTTGGCCAGAACTCAGGATCAGCCAACTCAGCAAGAGTATGATGAATACCAAAGAACAGGTAAATTGCCTACACGTACAAACAGCAGTATTGAATCTTTCATTCAGACAGATGCGGCTATTAATCCTGGAAACAGCGGGGGTGCGTTGGTAAATGCAAATGGTGAGTTAATTGGTATTAATGCAGCTATAGCATCACAAACTGGTACAAACGTGGGTTACGGCTTTGCTATTCCAATCAATTTGGCTAAAAAGATTCTTGATGATTTCAGAAAATTTGGTACAGTTAAGCGTGGCTATATAGGTGTAATGTTTGCTCCATTAGATGCGGATCAGGCTGAGAAATTCCAGATTAAGGAAAATACCGGACTTTATGTTACTGATGTAGTGCCTAGTAGCGGAGCAGCAGCTGCAGGTTTGCAAAAAGGAGACATCATTAAAAAGGTTGAAGGTGCTGTAATTTATGATTCACCAGATTTGCAAGAAAAAATTGGACGTTTAAGTCCTGGTGATAAAGTTCAGCTTACCTATCTAAGAGATGGTTCAGAGAAAAATGCTACCATTACTTTGAAAGGAGATAATACAGGTGGCGTTTCAACTAAAACTGCTTCGACAGGAAAAGCTACCGGAGCCAGCATTGGGAAACTTGGTGCTTCTTTTGCCCCAGCCCCAGCGGCGCTAAAAGCTAAGTATGGCGTTAAAAACGGAGTGGTTGTTACTGACATACAAGAAGGTAAGGTGTTTGATTCTATAGATATTCCTAAAGGAATGTTAATTACAACAGTAAACGGTAAACCCGTGAACAGTATTAAAGATGTAGAAGACGCATTGCCATCATCAAAAAATGGAATGACTACCATTTCAGGTGTTGGACCGAATGGGAATTACACATTYAGTTTCTAAGCTCATTTTTCTATAATTGGAACGGGGGATAACGAAAGTTGTTCTCCGTTTTTTATTTATCATAATATTGTAATATTAGAATGTTTCTAAATAGTCGATTTGTATCTGAAATTAACATATTAATTCTTTTATTAAATACTTTTGCACAACAGAACTAAAATATAATTCTAATGGCTAGTTTCGGAAACGCTTTTTCCTCATCTATAGGAAAAAAATTAATAATGGGTATCACCGGCCTGTTCCTTATCTCATTCCTTGTCGTGCATTGTTTCATCAATTCACTGATTATTGTTAATGACGGTGGCTTAACCTTTAATATGGGCGCACATTTTATGGGCACCAACTGGATAATCCGCGCAATGGAAGTTGTGTTGTTTGCAGGCTTGCTTGCTCACATTGTTCAAGGATTTAGGCTTGTTTTTCAAAACCGTGCTGCAAGACCTGAAAGGTATGCAGTGAACAATGGTGCCGCTAATAGTAAATGGTACTCCCGCTCTATGGGTTTATTGGGAACATTATTGTTGATATTCCTGATTGTTCATATTTCTAAATTCTGGGTAATGTCTCGTTTTACAGGAATTCCTACAGTAGATGCGAACGGAAACCACGACCTATTTGCTGTAATGGTAGAAACGTTTAAAAATCCGTGGTTGGTGTTACTTTATGTACTGGCAATGGTTTCATTAGCTTATCACCTATTACATGGTTTTTCTTCTGCATTTCAGACATTGGGCTGGAACCACAAGAAATATACTCCGCTCATCAAAGGATTCGGTTTTTGGTTTTCAATCATTATCCCTTTGATTTTTGCATTGATGCCCATTGTGATGTATCTGGGCTATATTAATTAATTTTTGATCTTAAGTTTAAATAACATGGCAGAATTAAATGCTCATATACCCGAAGGAGAATTAACCGATAAATGGACTAAATTACGTTCTTCTATGCCATTGGTTAATCCGGCCAATAAAAGAAGCATCGAAATAATTGTAGTAGGTTCCGGACTTGCTGGCGCCTCTGCGGCAGCAACCCTTGCAGAAATGGGTTATAAGGTTAAGTGTTTTTGTTTTCAGGATTCACCAAGAAGAGCGCACTCTATTGCAGCTCAAGGTGGTATCAATGCGGCAAAAAATTATCAGAATGATGGTGATAGTACTTATCGCTTGTTTTATGATACGATAAAAGGTGGTGATTACCGTGCCAGAGAGGCTAACGTACACCGTTTGGCTGAGGTAAGTGCTAATATTATAGATCAGTGTGTGGCACAAGGTGTGCCGTTGGCAAGAGAATATGGTGGTTTATTAGACAACCGTTCTTTTGGTGGTACACAAGTTCAAAGAACATTTTATGCTGCCGGACAAACCGGTCAGCAATTGCTTTTAGGAGCATATAGCGCTTTAGAGCGTCAGGTAGGTATGGGTAAAGTTGAAATGTTTACCCGTCATGAAATGCTCGAAGTTGTTGTAGTGGAAGGCAAAGCAAGAGGGATTATAGCGCGTAACTTACTTACCGGTGAGCTTGAGCGTCATTCAGGCCATGCTGTATTATTGTGTAGTGGTGGTTACGGAAACGTATTCTACTTGTCTACAAATGCAATGGGCAGTAACGTAACTGCAGCCTGGAAAGCGCACAAAAAGGGAGCTTTCTTTGGTAACCCATGTTACACTCAAATTCACCCTACTTGTATCCCGGTTTCGGGAGATCATCAGTCTAAACTGACCCTGATGTCTGAGTCGTTACGTAACGATGGACGTATTTGGGTTCCTAAGAAAAAAGACGATCCTCGTAAGGCTTCAGAAATTCCTGAAGATGAAAGAGATTATTATTTAGAGCGCAGATACCCTGCTTTCGGTAACCTTGTTCCTCGTGATGTTGCATCTCGTGCAGCTAAAGAGCGTTGTGATGCCGGTTACGGAGTGGGTAATTCTAAGCTTGCCGTTTATCTTGACTTTAAAGCAAATACAGAGCGTTACGGCCGAATTGAGGCTAGTAAGCACAATATCCACAATCCGGATAAAGAAACCTGTATGAAATTAGGTCGTGAGGTAATCAAAGAAAAATATGGTAACCTGTTTGATATGTACGCGCAAATCACCGGAGAAGATCCTTATGAATTGCCAATGCGTATTTATCCTGCTGTTCACTATACAATGGGTGGCTTATGGGTAGATTACAACTTAATGACTACTGTACCGGGCTTATATGCTTTAGGTGAGGCTAACTTCTCAGATCACGGAGCGAACCGTTTAGGAGCTTCGGCTTTAATGCAAGGTTTGGCTGATGGATATTTTGTTATCCCATATACTATTGGTGCTTATCTTTCAAAAGAACTGGCTACTAAACCAATTCCACAAGATCACCCGGCATTTGTAGAAGCTGAGGCAAGTGCCAAGGCGATTCTTGACAAGTTCTTGTCTATTAAAGGAACCAAATCTGTAGATCATTTCCATAAAAAATTAGGAAAGATCATGTGGGAGAAATGTGGTATGGCGCGTAATGAAAAAGGTCTGAAAGAAGGTATCGCTGAAATTCAGCAACTTCGTAAAGAGTTTTGGAGCGATTTACGTGTACCTGGCAGTGCAGATGAAATGAACCCAGAGCTTGAAAAAGCTGGTCGTGTGGCCGACTTTATTGAACTAGGTGAGTTGATGTGTATGGATGCATTGAATAGAAATGAATCATGTGGTGGTCACTTCAGAGAAGAGTATCAAACTGAAGAGGGAGAGGCATTACGTGATGATGAAAACTATGCTTATGTTGCTGCATGGGAATATAAAGGTGATGTAACTTTTGAACTTCATAAAGAAGAATTGAAGTTTGAAAATATCAAAGTTGCACAAAGAAGTTATAAATAGCTAAGTACTAAAATCTCAATATTATGAGTACAGGAAATATGAATTTAACGCTTAAGATCTGGCGTCAAAAGAATAACAAAGCCAAAGGCAGTTTGGTAGATTACAAGATATCAGAAGTATCTCCTGATATGTCTTTCTTAGAAATGTTCGACGTACTGAACGAAGACCTGGTTGCTAAAGGTGAAGAACCGGTTGTTTTTGATCATGACTGCAGGGAAGGAATTTGTGGGGCATGTTCTATGTTCATCAACGGAAGACCGCACGGACCAAAAGAAGGTATCACTACCTGCCAGCTGCACATGCGCTCATTTAAAGATGGTGATACCATTGTTGTTGAGCCATGGCGTGCAAAGGCTTTTCCAGTGATAAAAGATTTGATGGTAGATCGTACTGCATTCGACAGAATCATTGCTTCTGGAGGCTTTATATCAGTAAATACGGGCAATGCTCAGGATGCGAACAATCTTCCTATTCCTAAAGTTCAGGCAGATTCAGCTTTTGAGGCTGCAGCTTGTATCGGTTGTGGTGCTTGTGTTGCTACTTGTAAAAATGCTTCCGCAATGCTATTTGTATCTGCAAAAATATCACAGTTGGCGCAATTGCCTCAGGGACAGCCAGAACGTTATCGCAGGGTTCAAAGTATGGTTGCTCAGATGGATGCTGAAGGTTTTGGTAACTGTACCAATACCGGTGCATGCGAAGCAGAGTGCCCTAAAGGAATATCATTAGAGAATATCGCACGTATGAATAGAGATTTTTATTCAGCAAAATTTGTATCTGAGGAATCTATTTAATAGATTTATCTAACGAGACAAGGGTATTACACACAAAACCCCGGCTATTTTAGCTGGGGTTTTGTGTTATTTGAGCGTTATTTAGAGAGCGTAAATGAAATCGGTATGTTGTATTTTACTCTTACTTTTTGACCTCCCTGAGTTCCAGGGGTCCACTTTGGACTTGCTTTCATAACCCTTACTGCTTCCTCATCCGTGCCTCCACCAAGTTTTCTGTCTATATGAATATTGGTTAAAGAGCCGTCTTTTTCAACGATCATAGAAATAAAAACTTTTCCCTGAATGTTTTTCTCCTGTGCTTCTTTTGGGTATTTAACTGTTTTCTTTAAGTAGTCGTAGAACTTCTCCATACCGCCTGGAAATGAAGGCTGAGTAGTTGTTGAGACAAAGTCATAAACTTTCTCTTTGGCTTCTTTCTTCTTTAAATCAGGTGCTTGTTTAGCTTTAGTAGTAATTTTTACGACTCCATATTGTGCATCTTTTCCGTATAATGTAGTTGCGGCTTCATCTTTTAATACTTCTATGGAGGCAATGTCATCCTGATTTAGATTTGCTAATTTAAAATCCTTCTGTTTTTCCCCATCGAGTACGTACAAAGGTTGTGTAGGACTATTAATAGTTGATAGCCTAGCGTCATTGATTTGTATTCCTGGTGTTTTTCCTTGCAAATCGGCAGTAGTTCTGTTTAGTGCAAAACTTATAGGAATGTTATATTTTACCCGTACTTTTTTGCCATCCTGAACTCCCGGAATCCATTTTGGACTTTCCTTTAATACCCTTACTGCTTCTTCATCAGTGCCGCTACCAAGTTTTCTATCTACCATGATATCTGTTAATGAACCATCTGTTTCAACAACAAAACTTAGAAACACTTTACCTTCTATTTTATTTTCAAAAGCTTCTTTTGGGTACCTAACGCTTTTCTTTAAGTATTCGTAAAATAGGTTCATTCCTCCAGGAAAACTAGGTTGTGTTTCTAGTGATACAAAATCATACACTGGCTCGCTTTGCACATTGATGTTTCCTTCGCCAGACCTAATAACGACTTCATTCAAGGTTTCGTTTTTATCAGTTGTTTTCGGTTTATAACCTCTTATAACGATTTCACTTAATTGGGTATAACCGCTAATAGGTGTAGGTTTTGTTTCATTGGAAGTAGTAGTAGTKTTTTCGTCACCCATCAATGTGAATGAAAAGGGAAGGCTGTACTTTCCGTCATTATTTGCTTTAAAGTCCGGATAGGTTAATATAGCTCTCATTACCTCTGCATCACATCCTCCACCTAAAGCTTTCGTAGCAACACTTACCCCCTCAATTACTCCATTTTTAACGGTAAACTTTATTTGACTCGCTCCCTGAATATTCGAATTGTAAGCATTTCCAGGATACCTTATTGATCTTTTTAAGTATTTATAAAATTCTGTCCACGATGAATCAATACCTGTAGTATTTGATGTAAGAGGAGCAACAATGGTTGTTTTGATAGCTTGTTTAACAATGTTTAAAGGTTCTTCGAAAGGAATTTCCTCAGCTATTTTTTTTATTTTCTCATTGTTTCTGATTGTTGCCGAAGACATAATCAGGGTAACTGCAAATAGAGGAACAAACATCCCGTATTTTAGCATTGCAGTTTTTCTGGATCTTGGTTTATGTAACATATAGATTCTTTTTTTAATCAATGATTTATTAAAAAAACTATTCGTTAGTGTATTTGCAGGAATTCCAAATGCACTGCTTAATAGTAATAATGCATATTGTTCTTTATCTCCCTGATAGCTTGCGGCTTCTTCGTCAGCCAGATATTCATGGATGTGTTTAACCGTTGTCTTATAAAAATAGATTACAGGATTAAACCACGTGATTATTCCCACCACTTCGAAAAAGAGTACGTCAAGYGTGTGCCATTGTCGGATGTGAATTTCCTCGTGTTTTTGAATGGTTTGAATTTGCGGTAGGTTTTGGTCAATAACTTTTTTCTTAAAAAAGGAGAATGCTGATCCGCTTTTTTTTCTTTTTAGTAAAATCTGTACAGAAATGAGCTGAAAGATAAATCTGCCAACAAAGAATAAAATACCGGCAAGGTAAATAAACACCAGCGTATTGCCTAGATTAAAGCTGTTGGCATCGTCTTTTACGACTGCCATTTGAGTGATAAAATCATTGATTTGAACAACCCCGGTATATACCGGTTGAGTAGCCGGCTGTGTTGTAAACCATTCAAATCTTAAAAAGGGTATTGCAAGAGATAATATTCCGGCAGCAACCAGATAAATTCTATTCAATAGAAAATAAGTTTCCTTGTCTAACAATAACTTATAAAAGCCATAAAATACAACTAGGTAAATATTGACTTGAAGGATGTAATGTGCCCAGGTCATCTTGGTCTGTTTTTAATTTTGTTAATCATTTTAAGAATTTCATCAACATCACTCAGATCAAGTTTCTCTTCTTTAACAAAGAAAGAGAACATGCTTTCCACTGAATTTTCAAAGTAGTTGCCCAACAGTTTTTCTGTAGCATGACGTTTGTATTCCTCCTTGCTAATTAAAGGGAAATACTTATGGGCTTTGCCAAAGGCTTCGTGATCAATAAATCCTTTTACCTCCAGAATGCGGATGATTGTAGAAACAGTATTGTAAGCCGGTTTAGGCTCTGGCAGGAAATCCATTACGTCTTTAACGAACCCTTTCTCTATCTGCCATAAAATTTGCATAATCTGTTCTTCTGCTTTTGTTAAATCTTTAATTTCCATGAATTATTAGTTTAGTGTTTAGTGTGATTTTAGCTATATGTATACTGCGCAATATTTGTATAACTAAAAACTTAGTATAAACTTAAAACTAATTATTTAGTTTTCAAAATATTTATTGAAGATTTATTTTTGAATCGTATCTTCCTCAGAATATTTACACCCTTTGTTATGATAATAAACAGATTGCTCTGGTTTACCTTACTCTTTTTTCTTAATTCGGCTGCGGTAAATGCACAGCAAGTGATTGTAAAAGATGCTACGATCAGTAAAATGGTTGATGACGTATCTGCAACTAATTTGGAAAATCTGGTAAGAAAGCTAGTGTCCTTTAATACCAGACATACGCTAAGTGATACTTCCAGTAAAAAAACAGGGATAGGAGCTGCAAGAACATGGATAAAATCAGAGTTTGAAAAATATGGCAAACTGGGAGGAGGCCGGTTACAAGTTTCTTATGATGCATTTACTCAGAAAGCAGATGGGAAGAGAATAATTACCCCTTCAGTGCTCAAAAATGTGGTTGCTGTGTTGCCTGGAACAGATCCGAGTGACAAGAGGATTTTATTGGTGTGCGGACATTATGATTCAAGAGTCACGGATGTAATGAATGTTAAAGATTTTGCTCCGGGTGCAAATGATGACGCTTCAGGTGTAGCTGGTGTATTGGAGATGGCCAGGGTAATGAGTAAAGGTCATTTTCGCAGCACAATAATGTTTGTAGCAATGGTTGGCGAGGAACAGGGGCTTTACGGGGCTGCAAACCTCGCAAAGCGAGCAAAGGAAGAAGGCTGGAATGTTCACCTGGTAATGAATAATGATATGATAGGTAATTCTTATGGAATGGAAACTGACATTAAAAATAACACAATGGTGAGGGTGTTTAGTGAAGGTGTTCCTGCTGCAGAAACCAAAGAAGAGGCAACTATGCGCCAATCTATAGGAGCAGAAAATGATGGTATGGCAAGACAGGCCTCGAGATATATTAAAGAGGTTGGAGAGCGGTATGTAGATAATCTGACTGTGAAATTGGTTTACAGAAGGGACAGGTTTTTAAGAGGGGGAGATCATACACCCTTTTCTTTGCAAGGATTTACTGCTGTAAGAATAACTGAAATGAATGAAGATTTTAATAGGCAGCATCAGGATATTAGGACTGAAGGTGGATTTAAATATGGTGATTTACCGGAATATGTTGACTATGGCTATCTGCAGAAAATAGCCAGAATGAATTTGGCAGTACTTTCAAATCTTGCTTCATCAGCCGGGGAGCCTGAAGACGTAATCATGCTGACATCAGCACTTACCAATAAAACAACGCTCAAATGGAATGCTCCTAAAGGAAAACTTCCGTCAGGCTATTATGTGTTGGTGCGCGAAACTACCTCGCCAGTTTGGGAAAAGAAGATTTTTGTAAATGATACCTCTGCAACTATTGCTTATTCAAAGGATAACTATTTTTTTGGAGTACAGTCTACAGATGCCGATGGACATGAAAGTCTGATTATTACACCCAGACCGGGCAGATAAAGAAAATGGCGGACCTAAACCGCCATCTCTTACTATTAACTAAAACTAAACTTATTTTTTGTGGTGTACTAAACAAGGTTTAGTACACCTATATATAGTACCGTTCTCTTATTTAGAGAAAGGGTTGCTTACTTTTACCATTTCAGTTTTGTTGGCTGATGAAGATTTCAAAGCAACGTCTTCATTATGGCTATTTGATATACTTGTGGCAAATGTTAAAATCATCATGATGAAAACAGGAACCAGTAAAAGTAAAAATGGCGATACGTTTGCTAACTTTTTCATAATCGTTTTGTTTTGATGAAACAAATAGAATAAATAAAAAAATGCTGCTAAAATCTTTTAGACGAAGTACATATTATCCTAGATAAACGGTTAAAATGAATAGTTTTGTGATTAGTTGTATTATTTTGCGAGTTGGTAGAAAAAAAATGCCAGTTCGTCGAAAGCGAACTGCTTAAGCACGCTAATTAATTTATTTTGGACCTATGAAATTTTGTTTAGTCATCGTTTAATGAAAAGTAGAAACTCCATTATTATACATCTTCTCTTTTGGCTCTTTATTGTTCTGTTTGTGACTGTATTGGTTATTTACAGCAAAGAACCGGTGTCTTTATATAAGCTGGCCATAAACTTTGGCTTTTCGGGATTGATCAATATTTCTATCTTTTATATTAACTATACACTGTTAATTCCCTTATTGGTAAAAGAGAACAAGAGGTATGGCCTTTACATCATATCCATCATTTTACTAATGTTGATGATGAGTTTCATCAAAACGGTTATAGCTACTTTGCATGCCGAGACTATTTTGCAGCACCTTAACAGTAATGGCGTTGCCGAGTATACACCTATTTCTACCTATGCAATTAGTGCATTGTTTATTTCGGGCTTTTTTATAGTTGTTAGTTCGCTGCTTAAATTAGCAATAGACTGGTTTGGTAATGAACATACGCAGCGTAATTTGGAAAGTGAAAAGAAGGAAATGGAATTGCAATTTTTAAAGTCACAATTGAACCCTCACTTTCTGTTCAATTCTTTGAATAACATTTATTCCCTGGCTTATCAGAAATCTGATAAAACTGCTGATGCAATACTAAAGCTTTCAGAAATTATGCGCTATATGATCTATGAAAGTAATGACAGCTGGGTTTCTTTAAGTAAAGAAATTGAATATGTGCAAAGTTTTATAGAACTGCAGAAATTGAGATTTAAAGATGGTGCAGCTGTTGAATTTACAATGAATGGAGAAATTGATAATCAACAGATCGTGCCTTTAATATTAATATCATTTGTTGAGAATGCTTTTAAGCATGGGGTAGCTAATGATCCTAAAAATCCGATTAAGATCAATATTATTGCCAATCAAAAGATATTGCATTTTAGTATAACCAATAAAAAGAATAAATATAATAAGGATGAGATGGGTGGCGTAGGCCTAAACAATGTTGAACGGAGATTGCAATTACTTTATCCGGATAGGTATAAATTAAATATTGTAAATTCGGCTACCCATTACACCAGTGAGTTAATGCTTGATATATGACAAAGTTAAAATGTATTGCGGTTGATGATGAGCCGTTAGCACTTGATATTATTGAGGACTATGTTTCTAAAGTTCCGTTTCTTGAATTAGTTAAGCGGACTKAAAATGCTATAGAGGCTTTGCAGCTTGTTCAGGCTGGGGGCATTGATTTGGTGTTTCTAGATATCCAGATGCCAGAGTTAACAGGTATACAGTTCCTTAAAATAGCGAATGGAAAGGCTAATTACATTTTAACAACAGCTTATTCTCAGTATGCGCTTGAAAGCTATGATCTAAATGTGTCTGATTATTTGTTAAAGCCGATTGCATTTGATCGTTTTTATAAAGCTGTGGAAAAGGTGCATAATCAAATGAAGATTGCAGAACCAGCTGCTGTGCCTCAATCCTTTGTAGCGACAGCTCCTTCGCCAGTGGCGTCGAATCCAATACAGGACTTTATTTTTGTTAAAACAGAGCATAAAATCCAGAAGATTCAACTTGATGATATTCTTTATATAGAAGGTTTAAAAGATTACATATCTATTTATACAAAGGCAGAGCGTATTATTACACTGCAGAATATGAAAAAAATGGATGAGACTTTGCCAAAGGGCCAGTTTGTAAGGGTTCACAAATCTTATATCATTTCGCTTGATAAAATAGAGAGTATAGAAAGAAGTCGTATTTCTATTTTTGGGAAGATTATTCCCATTGGAGATACCTATCGTGATGAGTTTTTTAAACACATAGATAACAAGAATATATAAATGGAATGGCGGCTTATAACACAGCTATTTGATTTAGTTTTGTTCTTATTGCATTCTCAGCTTCAAGAGTAACYACTTCGGGGTTTCTGCCTTCGGGTTCTATTGGATTTAAAACTGTCCATCGTAAACGTTCGCCGAAGCTTAAAGGAAAACTGCCGTAGCGAACCAGCTTCCATGAGTTTTCTATTGCCACAGGAACTATCAATGCATTTGGTACAACTTTTAACAGGGTTGCAATACCACCTACCTGAAAACTTTTTAGCTTGCCGTCTTTTGCGCGTGTACCCTCAGGGAAGATCATAGTAGACCATGTGTTTTCCTTCATCCTTCTGCCCAGTTTTATAATTTCAGAAATAGCTTGCTTACTGTCTTTGCGATCTATGTTTGCACCGCCTCCATATTTCAGGTTAAACGAAATAGAGGGGATGCCTTTTGTTAATTCAATTTTAGAAATGAATTTAACATGGTACTTTCTGAGGAACCATATTAAGCCCGGAATATCATACATACTTTGATGGTTGGCAACAAAGATGATAGGCCTGTTGAGCGGCAGATTCTGGTCGTTTTTAAATGTTATTGAAGAGCCTAAGAAAATGTCACAATAAGTGAGAAAGAAATTAAGTGCATCTACCGAAGTTTTATGGGCTTTATATCCAAACAAACGATAAGAGACCCATTGAATGGGTTGGAATATAACCAGTGTTAAAAAGAAAAACAGATAAAAGATGGGGCTAAAAATATAGCCAAAAAACTTATTCATAGTTTATACGGTAAAGCTGAACAAAATTACTGTATTTTGGTTATAAATGACCTTCCTGTAATAGAATTTTAGTTTTCAAGATAGCTGCCACGCTCATGCTATCGGTAATTTCTCCATTTATAACCATTTGGTAGGCATCATTAAAAGGCAGCTTTTTAACTACAAGCTGCTCTGTCTCCTCAGGTGAGGAAACACCAGGAGTTAGGCCTTTAGCGACATAAATAATTGCGAGTTCATCGCTTACCGAGTTAGACAGGTGCATCCGTTGAATTTCGATCCATTCTGTCGCCATCAGGCCGGTCTCTTCAATAAGTTCACGTTTGGCGCCATCCAGCGGATTTGCCAAAAGAGCTCCCCCACCTTCAGGTATCTCCCAGCTGTAGGCTTTTATCGGGTATCTGTATTGTCCAACAAGCCATGTGTTTAAATCTTCATCAAGTGGCAAAATTCCTATGGCGATATTTTTGAAATGTACTTCGCCATAAATGCCTTTGCCACCTGAAGGATTGATAACCTGATGCTCAGTTAAACTGATCCAATTGTTCTCATATATTTTATTGCTCTCGATGGTCTTCCAAGGGTTTGTACTTTCCATGTTCGCAATATACAAATTAACTAAAATGATTCTTCGTCAGGTCTGGAATCCTGTTGGTCTTGTTTTTTAGTTTTTTTGAACTTAAAATCGTTGTTGCCAAAGCGATAAGAGTAAGTTAAATTGGCCATGGTTCCCTGCATAAATCTTCTAAAATCGATTGTTGAGGTGACTCCATTGGTGGTCATACTCCATCTTCGTGTACTAAACACGTCCCTTATATTTAGGCTAAGTGAAGACTTTTTGTCTTTGAAATCATACTTAGCACCTGCATCTACGCCGTACATTGCATTTCTTTTACCCTGGGCCATTACTTCTGGTGCACGATAATCCCCCCTAATCTGAAGAGATACATTGTAAGGTAAAACGAAGTTATTGGTTAAGTTGGCATTCCAGCTAAAACCAGAGTTTTCCACAATTCCGAAAGCAGGTACTCCATTAATTTTGCTTTGATATAAGTTTACGTTAGTTGTAAAGTTCCAGGCTTTAGCAACATCAACCCGTCCGATTAATTCAAGTCCGCTTGATAGTTGTTTTGTTAAGTTTTGCGGAGTTACAATTGTGATTCCATTTTCATCAGGTTCTGTTCTTACCCTCTGTATAACATCATTGGTTTGGCGTATATATGCACTGGAAGTGAATGTTACTTTAGGCCAGAACTTACTATAGCTTAGTTCAAAAGCATGTACATCCTCCGGTTTCAGATTGGGGTTACCCTGACGGTAATTAAGCGGGTCAGATACGTCAAGAAATGGGTTGGTATCCCATCCTCTTGGCCTGTTAACTCTTCTGCTATAACTAAGCTGTACTTGTTGCTCACCTTTAAATTTTTGGGTTAAATATACGCTTGGATACAATCTTGTATAGGCTACTTTTCCAGGAATATATTCTAACTGATTCAACTTATACATCCCTAAACGAGTATCTAATGTGGCATCTTCTGCTCTTACACCCACCTGATAACCAAAATTCTTAACCTGATTTTGATAATTAAAGTAAAGGGCATGAACCTGGTCCTTACTATTAAACTCATTGGTTAGGGCGAAATTTACTTCGTATTCTCCGGTAAGGTTGTTTAACTGATCAGAAAATGCTGTGTTTTCTGCTAAACGAATTTGACTTCTGTAACCTGCTTCAATTTTCCCAGCTTTACCAATTGGTAAGGTATAATCCGTTTGAACATTGTAACTTCTGTTAAAGCCCGTTCCATCATTTCGCTGGATGTTCGGCAGTGAGCTGGCTGCATCCCCATCAATATTATAGATGTTTGTGCTGTAGATCTGATCGTTGTCGTTTGTGCCTTCAGAGAAACTTAGATTAAAGGTTAGTTCTTCTCTTGGTTTTTTAAATTTCTGGTTAAAGTCCAAGTTAAGATCATAACTACTCCCAAATCCTTTGTTTGTATTGTTTCTATTGCTCAATTCCAGAGGATTTTTACCACCATCAAGCTTATCGATATTCAGAAATTCGTTCCTGTCGTTATCTCGTGAATTGAAGCCTCCCGAAAAACTGATTACACTTTTGTCTGTAATACTATAGTCGATACCGGCTTTTATGTTGTGGCCTTTATCCTGTGATTTTGAATCGGTGTTTTGATTGGCAAAAATTGTAGGGAAGGGGCTGTCCAGATAGGTGATATTGCTATATCCGCCACCAATACGGTTGCCATAACGATAACCATAATTTCCGTAAAGGTTTATCTTTTTGTTTTGAAAACTCAAGTTTGTGCTTGCGTTATAATTATCTCGGTTGCCTGCACTGAATGCTGCGGAGCCATTGAAACCTAATTTCTTATTCTTTTTTAATACGATATTGATAATTCCTGATTGGCCCTCTGCATCATATTTTGCGGATGGATTGGTAATGAGCTCAACGCTTTCAATGGAGCTTGCAGGTATAGATTGCAGTATTTGAGCCACGTTTCCACCGGCTATAAGTGATGGTTTGCCATCTATCAGAACCTTTACTCCGGTTGAACCTCTAAGGCTTACATTACCATCAATATCAGATTGAACAGAGGGTACGTTTTGAAGTAAATCTGAAGCAGATCCTCCCTCGCTAACTAAACTTTGATCAACAGCGAAAACTTTTTTATCTATTCCAAGTTGAATGGCGCTTTTTTGAGCAGTGATAGCCACCTCATTTAGTACAGTTCCTTTGGCTGGCTTCATTTTGATTGTGCCGAGATTAATTACTTTCTGAGCATCGGAAATAGAAATGGAATCTCTAACCATTGTTTGGTAACCAACATAACTTATTTTGAAGGTAAATACGCCTTTAGGTAGACTACTGATAAGTAAATTACCATTTACATCAGTTTGTGCACCTTTAATAATTGCTTTTGTTTTTCTGTTAAGGATAGTGGCTGTAGCAAATGGTACAGTTTCATTACTTTGCGCATCAACAACTTTGGCTGTAATTTGACCCTCTCCAGTGGTTTGGGCATTAAGTTTTACAGTTGTAATACAAAAGGCAATAGCTAAAAACAGAACTTTGCACGTAGAATTCTTCATTCGGATCTTTCTTTTTTATTAGGTTTCTTTAAGGAGGGACAAAGAAACGGAGGGAAAGTTTAATAATACAGGAGTAACTATTTTATTACAGCAAATATGATCAACTACACTAATATTTTTTCTAACGACGGGATGACCTATCAGCAGTATAGAATTCTGATTGATGAGCTTTTATTACAACATAAAACCACAGGTCCTGATGATTCTGATGCAATGTTGCATTACACTAAAATGAATGTGCAACGAATGAGCAGGGTTGATAAAACGGTGAAATTAAATGAGGAATTCCTGAATGTGCTTAACAACGTAAAAAATAAATATCGGTTTCTGGTAATTTCCGAAGGATGGTGTGGGGATGCAGCGCAGATTGTGCCTGTTTTTGATAAAATAGCAACGAGCTTTCCTGATAGATTTGAACTCAGGTTTGTTTTGAGGGATAAAAATTTGCCATTGATTGATGCGCATCTAACCAAAGGTGGCAGGGCCATTCCAGTATTATTAATTCTAGATGAAAAAGGGGATGTCGTTAAGAAATGGGGCCCAAGACCTGACATTCTGCAGGAGTTACTGGCCGGTTGGAAAAGAGACAGCAGTGATATGATGGAAATTGCCGAAAAACTTCATGGCTGGTACGCAAAGGATAAAACCCAAACTACACAACAAGAATTAACGAAAATATTTAAGGATTTAACCTAATCTACAGATACTGTTAACCCTTCCTGCTGAAGAATTTTACGGTAAACTTCCATTTCAGTAAAAGAACCTTCCAAAACAGCGCATTTACCTTTGTTATGGACTTCCCATGCAATTTTTTCTGCCTGGGTTTCAGAATAGTCCAGATATTTCATCATGCAATGAATTACATGATCAAAAGTATTTACATCATCGTTCCATAATATTAAGCGGTGAACTGTTTTTAATGAGGTAAGGATCTCTTCTAATGAGCGTACCGGAATAAAAGAACGTCGTTTTGCGGATAGACTTGAAGAAACAACTACAACGATGGGTGTTGAGGCTGCCAAAATTGCTATCGAACGTGCTGGCATTACTGCACAGGATGTTGACTTCATCATTTTTGCCACACTTAGTCCTGATTATTATTTTCCCGGTTGCGGGGTTCTGCTGCAGCGCGAAATGAAAATGAAAGAAATAGGTGCCCTTGATATCCGAAATCAATGTTCAGGATTTGTTTATGCACTATCTGTAGCAGATCAGTTTATAAAAACAGGCATGTATAAGAACATACTTGTTGTGGGTAGTGAGAAACATTCGTTTGCGATGGATTTTGAAACAAGGAGCAGAAATGTTTCTGTTATATTTGGGGACGGGGCAGGGGCAGTTGTTTTACAACCTACCCAGAAAGAGAACCAGGGTATATTAAGCACACATTTACATAGCGATGGTGCTGATGCAGAGATTTTGGCAATGTATTATCCTGGCGCTTCGGCAAATAAATGGCTTAAGGATAAGCCCGGATATCCTGATCAGGAACTTGGGGGGTTATTCATGACCGCAGAACAGTTGGAAAGTGGTGCCGCATTGCCTTATATGGATGGGCCTGCTGTATTTAAAAAAGCAGTGGTAAAATTCCCGGAAGTAATAAAAGAAGCTTTAAACGCCAACAATCTTACAGAGAAAGATATTGATATGTTGGTTCCTCACCAAGCTAACCTAAGAATAAGCCAATATGTACAGCAATTACTGGGCTTAAGTGACGACAAGGTATTTAATAATATTCAGAAATACGGAAATACCACAGCAGCCTCAGTTCCCATTGCACTCTGTGAGGCATGGGAAGAGGGTAAGATTAAAGATGGAGATCTTGTTTGTCTTGCGGCTTTTGGTTCTGGTTTTACCTGGGCAAGTGCTTTAATCAGGTGGTAAGCTTAATAGGCGCTAGCTTCCCTTTGCTGATCTTGTCATTTGTTCAAAGGCATCCCACATCTCATTCGGAATGGCTTCGAGACCATTAAACTGACCAGCCCCTTGTAACCACTCGCCGCCATCAATGGTAATTACTTCTCCGTTAATGTAGCCTGCGAAGTCACTGATTAGAAATGCCGCTAAATTAGCGAGTTCCTGATGTTCGCCTACGCGTTTCAAAGGAACCCTGTTCTTGAAATCGAACTTCTCTGCCAGATCGCCGGGCAATAACCGTTCCCATGCACCTTTAGTAGGAAAGGGGCCAGGGGCAATGGCATTTGTTCGGATACCATACTTGCCCCATTCAACAGCTAAAGAGCGTGTCATGGCCAGCACACCGCCTTTAGCGCACGCAGAAGGCACTACGTATGCAGAGCCTGTAAAAGCATAGGTGGTAACAATGTTTAAAACACTTGCGGTTTGTTTTTCTTTTATCCAATGTTTGCCAAAAGCAAGGGTACAGTTTACAGAGCCCTTTAAAACAATATCTATTATCGAAGAAAAAGCATTAGCTGACAAGCGTTCAGTTGGTGAAATGAAATTACCAGCGGCATTGTTAAGCAGTGCATCAACTTTCCCAAAGGTTTTTAATGTCTCGACCAACACATGCTCAACCTGTTCATATTCCCTGACGTCGCAAGCTAGCGCGAGGACTTTTCCGCCAGTTTCTTTCTCCATTTCTAAAGCTGTTTGCTGAAGCACATCAAGCTTACGGCTTGTGATCACCAGGTTTGCTCCTAATTTCAGAAAATAGGTTCCCATGGCTTTCCCTAAACCGGTACCACCACCCGTAACTACAATTGTTTTTCCTTTTAAGGCATCATCTCTTAACATTGGCTGATTGAACATGGCTTATTTCTTTTGCAGGTTATCTATAATTGTTTTTAAAATGCTACGGGTTGCGGGGGCCCACCACTGTTTTAGCATTACTTGCAATGCTTCACTTTGATCTGCACTGGTTGCTGTAATTAAATCTTTTCTGATGTTGAGCTTACTCTGTTCCCAGGTATTACGCTCCATAGCCATGTATTTTCTGATCTTTCTCTCGGCAGCTGTGAGGATACTGGCTGGATTTACAATCTCGTCGGCCAGACCAACCTGCAATGCCTCTCCAGGGGTAAATAGTTTCCCTTCTAAAAGACTTCTGGTAGCATTAGCCTGTCCAATCCAGAATGAGTACAGCTTAAAAATGCTGTTAGGTACAATTATGCCTACCGGAACTTCATTTAGCCCGATAATGTATTTGCCTTCGGCCATTATTCTATAATCGCAAGCCAGGGCTATAACGCATCCGCCGGCAGGGCTGTGCCCGTTTATGGCAGCAATTAGTGGTTTTTTAAATGCAGTTATAGTTGCTGTAAAATTCAGAAACAGATGCCAGAATGATTCAGCTTCTTCTTCTGAATAGTTGTATAATTCTATAAGGTCTAACCCGGCAGAGAAAAAATGTTCTTTGCCGGTGATAATTACACCAGCAATATTGGGATCACCCGCTATGTTTATGAGTATGTCATTTAATTCAGTAATCATTTCACGGTTAAGTGCGTTAGATTTACCTCTATCGAGCGTGATAATGCTTAAGTGATCTTTTATGGTGACTCTAATTGTATTCATTTATATTTATTTTACTTCATAGGTGTAAACTGTACGTGCTAAATTTCCAAGCATATCCATGCCCTCTATAACGATTCTGTAGGTTCCGGGTTCATCTGAATTGAAATAGTTGAAGGCTGCTTTTCCACTTTCATTTGTGACAATATTAGGATTCCAGTAAATGGTGGTCCTGTAATCTGGTCTGTTATCAGGAGCATCGTATTTTGGTGAATAGAATTCTCTTGGTGTATAATATCCTTTGGGCGAGAAAGGAATGATGCCTGGTGTAAACGTAGATGCGCTGGAATAGCCGCCTCCGCGTTTAGTGGTAATGACTAATACACCGCCACCTCCACGACTACCATAAATTGCAGTGTTGCCAGCAGATTTTAATACTTCAATCGTCTCAATATCCATTGGGTTAATATTATCCAGAAAATCGCCTTCCATTTGCATACCATCTAAAACTATTGACATTGGTGTGCCGTTGTTTCTCATTAAATATGGAGTTCCATTTCTAATAATCAAGCCAGCAACACGACCCTGTAAACACTGCGACAATGTAGTGCAGTATTGAAGCTGGTCTGTCGTTATAATAGCATCGGCGTTACCGGCACCATTTAGATTTGAGGAATTTTTAGCTGGATTTTTTTTCTCTACAATATTCACCTCTTTTAACAAAATTGTACGTTCCAGTATTCCGCGTTTAGTTAGATCGTCAAAATAGTTTTCACTTTGTTTCAGATATCCTGATAAGGCCTCATTAACATTCACCTCTATGTCGCCGGTATTTTTATTTTTAGTAACTATCTGTCCTGATACAACATCAAGAACTATATCTACACTCTTTTTGTTTTTTGCGGTTCTTGCCTGTACAATGAATTTAGTACTGTCATTAAAGATCAGGTTGTCGAAATTGAAACGTCCTTGTGCATCAGATAATGTATCAATTGCGAACAATCCTCCAGAGGAGGAGAAAAGTGATACCTTGGAGTTTGGTAAAGGTTTGCCGCCATAACTTGTAACTACTCCGCTGATTTTTAATGATTTTTCTGGTTCATAGCGAATATTTGGACCTGCATTATTAATTATATTTTTCCATAATATTCTTCTCCATCCCTGGGTTATCATTAGGTTATCTAAATCCTGTTGTGTTTTTTGATCATCATGTAAAAAGTAGTAGTTAGGTTTTTCTATGTAACCAATAAGATCTGAAGTAAGCAGCAGGGTCGTAAAAATGTTGCTTTCATTTTCTTCGTCAGGCTTTACTGATGTAGTATTGGTAACAGCTATAGAAAAACTTGCCTGCGCAGGCTTTTCCGCAAAATCTGCCTGAAGATTTACGTTAACTTTTTCCTTCCYTGCGTAGCTTTCTTTAGCGGTTGAAACCTTTGTTGTTATCTTGTCCTTAACATTATTTACAAAAACAAGGCGCTCTGCAACGGGAGTGTTCCGAGCAGAGAATAAGGTGAGCTGAATTATGCCTGATGGTAAATCTTTTTTAGGAATTGAGGTGGTTATAATTTGTTTTTGAGAAGCGGCTTTGGATATGAAATAAACATTTCCATTGTTTTGTGCAACTAGTTTTAACTCACCATTTCCTATTAGATCGGGACTCAATAAAACTTTAGCAACAACATTTTCCGTATTGCTGTTTACCGTAATGATATAACCACTTGGTAATACTCGGGGTAGATTTATAGTGCTTTCAGACCCGTCTTTATATTTTACTTTAGCAGCATAAGTTTTTCCAGGCTGTGGATTGAGTATAAAACTACCTATTCCTAAGTGTTGTGTGCTAAATTGAGTAACTTCCTGACCATCGTTATCTATTATTGATCCTTTTACATCTTCGCCCAATCCAGAAGCATTTACGGCTTTGATTCCAATTTTATTAGGTAGGCTTTCTACTAGGTTTCCGCTTTCGGGGAAGAACTGGACATCTATTGCATTTGATGTTGCTTTAACGGGAATTTCTTTGATCATCTTTTTCTTATCTGGAAGAGTCAGCGTAGCTATAATTTTTCCGGATTTGTACAAAGATGGCTGAGTATTTAAAAAACTGATGTTTACCTCTCCCTGATCATTGGTTACTGCTTTTCMTTTTGCCAGGCTTCTGAAGTTTAACTGAACCTCGTATGAGACATCACTTTGTGCATATGGAACACCTTTTTTATCTGTAAACCTGATGTTGGCATCTACTTTTTCTGCGGTATTTTGCTTGCTAAAAGCATAGCTGGTGTTTGTGTAAACATTATTAGCCCATGAATTGCCAATTTTTATGGTTTTATCGAAAAAGAATTCTGTTCCCGCATTCTTCATCCATTGGGTATATGCCCTTATTCGATAGTTCCCTTCCGTAAAAGAATCAGGAAGTTTAAAGTCGCCCCAGGTAAATCCCGAAATCACAGGCAACTTAATCTGCTTTTTAACGGAATCTTTTTCGCTGATCAATTCAACATATAGTGCATTGCTGATTGTTGATGGTTTTCCTGTTTGAGCATTTACAACGTAAGCCTTAAACCAAATGTCATCGCCGATGGCATAAAAGGGTTTATCAAGATGCAAGTGCACTTTTTCCTGAGGATACTTTTCAATATATGCCTCCAGTTTCTTTATCAATGCACTAAACGGATCGTCATCCGCTTTGTAAGCAAAAGTTATAAGTATCCCAAAGCATAGTAACAAAGGCAGAATTAGCTTACGTTTCATAAATAAGAACCTTAACAAATAAAGCCTCAATATACGAAATATTAACTTTAGAACTTATTCTTCCACATCATGCTTTCTACAGGTTTTGTGGTTTTGTTGTTGTATTTAGCGTTAGTTTTGGTGTTATACATTGTTTGAATATCGCCTTGAACCATAAAGTAAATTAATTGGCCAATTGGCATTCCGGCATATATTCTTACAGGTTGTGCGCATGAAATTTCTAATGTCCATGTATTGCAAAAACCAACATCACCTTTACCCGCGGTTGCATGGATATCTATTCCCAATCTACCGGTGCTTGATTTTCCTTCAAGAAAGGGAATATGGGCATGGGTTTCTGTATATTCTAAAGTAACACCTAGATACAGTGTGCCTGGATGTAGCACATATCCTTCTTTTGGAATTTCGAAATGATCTATTTTATTGTGTGCTTTTGCATCAAGAACCCTGTCTTTGTAAGTAGCCAGATACTTGCCCAAATGAACATCGTATGAGTTTGTGCCAAGGCATTCGGGGTTAAAAGGCTCTATTATAATGGTTCCCTTATCTATTTCTTCCAGTATTCGTTTGTCGGACAGTATCATTTTATCTAGTATTTGGACGAAATTATGATTAATTTAAGATACTTTTGCATAGTTTTCTAAAATAGAGATGCCTGTAGTTTTTAATAAAAATATTGACGAGGATACCATACTTGCTGTATGGAAAATCGAAGAAACTGAAGAGCAGCTGATTTCGGGTTTACAACTGAAGCAGCATGAGCTTGATGTGATTTCATCGTTAAATAATGGAAAGCGGTTGCTTCATTGGCTAAGCACAAGGGTGCTATTAAGAACAATGCTTAATACTTCAGAATATATCGACTGCCGCATGGATGAGCACGGTAAGCCATATCTTCCTAACCTCGGATACCATATTTCTTTAAGTCATTCTTACGATTACGCGTCGGTAATTGTTGGTAAGAAGAAGAAGGTGGGGGTTGATATTGAACTTATTAAACACAAAATAAAGAGCATAAGGAATAAGTTTCTGTCTGACTCGGAACTTGCTCAAAAACAAATTGGTGATAACACTAATGGATTATATGTGTGCTGGTGTGCAAAAGAAGCTATCTATAAATGGAATGGGAGAAAGGGACTGGAGTTTAAACGAGACATTCATATCAAGCCCTTTAAGCTTAAAGATGAAGGAAGTCTTAAGGCTCTTGTTGATCTTCCTGAAGGAGCTTTGGAGCTTACTGTGCACTATTTTAAAACTAACGATGGCTATATGTTAGGTTACGTGGTAGCTTAACTTTTCATAAAATGAATAAGAAAGTTGAATTTATAGACTGGTGTCTTGTTGATTATCAGGATGCCTGGGATAAACAGGAAGTTTTGTTCAATCAAAGCGTGGCTTTGAAAACACAAAACCGAACAAATAACACAAATCTGGAGACCCCTAATTTTTTGGTGTTTTGTGAGCATCCTCATGTATATACCTTAGGGAAAAGTGGTCACCCGGAAAACTTGTTGCTTAATGAACAAGGTTTATTAGAAAAAGAGGCAAAATATTATAAAATTAACCGTGGTGGTGATATAACATATCATGGGCCAGGGCAAATAGTGGGTTATCCAATTCTTGATCTGGATAATTTTTTTACTGATATCCACCTTTATTTAAGAACACTTGAAGAAGCGGTTATTTTAACCTTGAATGATTACGGGATTATATCTGGTCGGTATCCAGGCTATACAGGAGTATGGCTGGACGCTGATAATGAGAGAGCACGTAAAATATGTGCATTGGGTGTGAGGTGCAGCAGGTGGGTAACCATGCATGGCTTTGCGTTCAATGTAAATACAGATCTTAACTACTTTAAAAATATTGTTCCTTGTGGGATAGACGATAAGGATGTAACCTCGATACAACGTGAATTAGGCTATCCGCTAGATATGGAAGAGGTTAAAGGTAAGCTGAAAAATCATATTGCCAGTCTGTTTGGCATGCAGCTGATCTGATTCATCTTGAAAAAGGGATTTGAAATTTTGATTTTTTGACATAAAGATTATCTTTATATAAATTAAAACTCAAAAACCTATGGACTACAATTCAGAGTACTCTTCAGCAGCCGCCGCCGGATTGGGCGCCGGAACCGTTTTCTTTTGTTTAATCGTGCTAGTTATTGTCTATGCCGGATTATGGAAAACCTTCGTTAAAGCCGGAAAACCAGGATGGGCGGCTATAATACCAATTTACAATTTAATTGTCCTTATCGAAATTGTTGGTAAACCGACAATATGGATACTTTGGTTATTAATACCATGTGTAAATATTGTATTTAGTGTTTGGCTAATGAATCTGCTAAGTAAAAGTTTCGGAAAAACAGAAGGCTTTACCGTCGGACTTATTATTTTGCCAATTGTGTTCTATCCTATATTAGGCTTTGGTGATGCTAAGTATTTAGGCCCATCTGCTGCAGAAGCACAAAATGGTTTTAATAATCCAAACAACCCTTTTGGTAATAATAATCCGTTCAACGATCCATTTAACAAACCACCTACCACCCCTGGAATTTAATTGTTAGTGTTTATAACATATATCTTATCCGCCTGGTCTTCTTTCTTAGACAAGGCGGATATTTTTTTGCTGCCATGTCCGTTTAAGTATCTCTTTAAAATCGACTGTCCGGGATGTGGATTTCAACGCTCACTAATATTTCTCCTAAAAGGGGATTGGGAAAAGAGTTTTGATATGTATCCACCAACGGTTCCTCTTCTCATTACTTTTATTGTAGGGTTATCGGCAAACTACTGGTTCGGCAAAAGAAGTGATAAGCTCATTAAAACACTATATCTTATTACGGGGTCAATTATATTAGTCAGTTACGTTTATAAAATGTGGATACCTCATCCGCACTAGTAAAATTTCTCAAATCCGTATCTCTTGTTATTCCGTAAATGTCGAATATGAGATATTCGATGGTAATTCTATCATTATTACTGATATTAGCCTGTAAGAAAGGAGAGGTAAAGTCGATGGTTAATGATAGCACTACAAACACGGTTGTGAACCCGTTAAATTATCTTGCGCTTGGCGATTCCTATACCATAGGAGAGTCAGTAGAACGTTATGAGAATTTCCCAAACCAGCTTGCAAATGACCTTACAAAAAAGGGCCTTATAATAAACTCCCCGATCATAGTTGCGAGGACGGGATGGACAACCAGCGAATTGAAATCTGGAATCAAAGACTCTGGGGTACCTGAGCATAAATTTGATATTGTTACTTTACTAATAGGTGTAAATAATCAATATAGAGGTGAATCAAAAGATGTTTACCGTAAGGAATTTAAAGAGCTCCTGCAAATCGCTATTAATTTCACAAAAGACAAAAAATCGCATGTTTTTGTGATATCAATTCCCGATTGGGGAGCTACACCGCATGGCCAGCAAAGCGGACGTGATCCACAAGTCATTGCTAAGGAAATAGATGCTTTTAATGTAATAAACAAAGAAGAGACATTGGCCGCGGGTTTGAATTATTCCAACATTACACCATTTTCCAGATTAGCACTGTCAGACAAAACCTTGGTTGCCGGAGATGGCCTGCATCCCTCAGGAAAGATGTATGCCGGATGGGTTGCGAATGTTGCTCCGTTAGTATTGACGAATTTGAAATAATTATTACCTAATCTCTCTTTGAAGTAATATGTCTGTAGTCTTTAATTACCGTTTTTAAGAATTCTAATTCGTTCATTCCCACTGGCACTTTAATGGCAAGATGTGTTGAGATTCTTGCTGACATTGCATAAATTAAATCAGCATTATTTGTTCTGTAAAAAGTACTGATAACTTCATGGATTAGCTCTGCATCTCTATCTGTAAGCTGATCAGCATAGGCAAAAACGGGGGTATATTCTTCTTCTACCGGATGAAAAGCAATGTGGTTAAAGCCAGTACGGGCAACTGTTTTTATGAGTGTGGTGCCGGCTACTATATCGCCAATTCTTTGCTTGTTTTCTGTTATAGCCACACAAATTAATCCGCCTACCTGAGCGGTTAGTGTAAAATCTACGAGTCTAAACAACCAGCGGATAAAATACTGACCTAAACTTGCCTGGCCTCCGTTTAAGCTAATCACTTTTATCTTTAGTAACTTTTTGCCGATACTTTGTCCGTTCATAAAGATCTCAGAAATAAGGTCATAAAAAACAAAGCAAGCACCATAAATTGACCATATGGAAATGACAAGGATTTTTGACTGTGCAGAGCCTGTAAGTGCAGTTAATACCATAAGCAGAATTGCTACGACGATAAAAGCGCCCAAATCAATCAACCTTGCAGCCACCCGTTCTCCCAATCCTGCAACCGGATAGTCTATAGCCACATGCTGACTTGTGTTTACCTGTATTGTTTCCATATAAACTCAAACTTAGATAAAATTTAAAACAAAGAAATGTTCAGGAGAATTAAAATAATGATAGTGAATTTTTCTTGTAAAAATCTTTTTTATGCTATTTTACATGAAAATTAGAGCCCTCACAAAACCTATGAGAGAATCGTTGTTTGTTAAGCAGAATTCCAGTAAATGGAAATCCTATGAACAAATGAGTGCAGCCACACCAGATGAGCTGGCTGATAGGTTTGTTGACATTACCAATGATCTGGCTTACGCCAAAACATTTTATCCAAAATCAAAAACAACAGAATATTTAAACGGAATTGCTGCATTGCTGCATCAATCTATTTATAAGAATAAAAAAGAGGACACCAATACGTTCATTGAATTCTGGAAATTTGAGTTACCTATCCTTTTTTATACCTATCGCAGGCAGTTGCTGTATGCACTAATATTTTTTGTAATCTCAAGCTTAATAGGAATTCTGTCTGCAAAATATGATGATTCTTTCTTAAGGTTAATACTTGGAGATGGGTATGTAAATATGACCAATGAGAACATTGCTAAGGGAGATCCATTTGGCGTTTATAAAAAGCAAGGTGAGTTCAGCATGTTTTTTATGATTGCTGCCAACAATATCTATGTGTCTTTATTGATGTTTGTAAGTGGAATATTCTTCTCGATTGGGCCTGTATTCTTTATCTTAAGAAATGGAATAATGCTTGGCTCATTCGAATATTATTTCTTTAGTAAAGGTTTGGGACTGGAATCTATATTGGTAATATGGATTCATGGGACTTTGGAAATATCTGCCATCATAATTGCCGGTGGTGCAGGTTTGGTTTTAGGGCATGGCTTATTGTTTCCTAAAACATATACACGCCTTCAGGCATTTATAAAAAGTGCAAAAGACGGAACTAAAATAGCTTTGGGAATATTACCTATAATTGTGGTGGCAGCAATATTTGAAAGTTTTGTTACCAGGCATACCGATATGCCGATTTGGTTAAGTGTTTCCATTCTTGGAGGCTCATTTTTATTTATGGTTTGGTATGTAGTATTGTATCCTGCCCAACTTATTAAACGCACTCAAAATATAAACAATGTCTGATAAATTAGAATTTAGAAAGCTCAGAGAGTTTGGTGAGATCATTAATGATATGTTCCAGTTCATAAAACAGAACTTTAAGCCATTAATGAAAACCTATATTTATTTATGCGGCTTCTTTGTACTTGCCGGAATGTTAGCGGCAATAATGTATCAGGTTGGCTTACAAAAGATTAATTTCGGCTACGGTGGCAATCAGGCAAACGCCAACCCTTTCAACAGGTTTGGTCAGTTGTTCTCATTCAATTATTTCGTTGTGATCATATTTTCATTACTCAATTATACTGCAATAACTGTTTCAACCTTAAGCTTTATTGCATTATACGTTCAAAAAGGAAACCAGGCGCCAACTGTGGAAGAAGTTTGGTCATATTTCAAATATTATTTCCTTAGGGTATTTGGGAGTAGTATTGCTGTGTGTATTTTTCTTATTATTTGCCTTCTATTCTGTGGCTTGCCGTTTTTTTATGTGTTTCCGGCGATGTCTCTTTTTTATTCCATAATGGTGGTAGAGAATGGAAGCTTTGAATATTCATTTAGCAGATCTTTCAAACTCTTAAAAGATCAATGGTGGGTAACCGCAGGAGCAATRTTTGTTATATGGATAATTACCTATGCATGCATGTCTATGGCCTCTATGCCAGCTATAATACTTACTATGGTTTCTGCATTTACCAAAGCATCCGGTGGTATGAGTACTTTTATCATTGTTATTTCTACAGTTATTCAATATGTATGTCAGGTGTTTATGATCTTGCCTGTTATAGGTGTTACACTCTGTTATTTTAATCTGGTAGAACGTTTGGATAATACCGGATTATTGGAAAGGATAAATCAACTTGGAAAGTCCGAAACGAATTTAAATTCTACCCCTGAGGATTATTAGCATGCGTTTACTGCTCTTCATTTTTCTTTTTTTTGGAATGCTACAGGTTCAGGCTAATGTAGAAAAGCAGGATTCTGTTGCACAAAAAACAGTCGTCAGACTGGATACGACTAAGGTTGATCTGCGTGGGTTCGATAAAAGTAAACTGGAAGCACATAGTAAAGAAACAGACTTCATTTATGATGATGTCCCTGCGCCAAATCTTAGCTTTTGGGACAGGTTTTGGCGATGGTTTTGGCGCTTGATAGGCCAAGCACTAAGTAACAAGGTGTCTGGTGGTTTAATAAAATACTTAGCAATTATTGCACTGGTTGGATTGGTAGTTTTCATTGTCTTAAAAATAATTGGTGCAGATCTGAAAATATTTTCCCGTAAGTCTCAAATAGTGGAGGTGCCCTATAATGAGTCTGATGATAACATCCATGAAATTAATTTTAATGAGGAGATAGAAAAGGCTATAGTGAATGCTAATTATAGATTGGCTGTCAGACTTTTGTATTTGCGGACACTTAAAAAACTGAGCGATAAAGACCTGATTCACTGGCTCCCTGAAAAAACAAATCAAACGTATATCAGCGAGATTAATGATTCCGATAAGAAGAAAGAATTCAGCAAGCTTACTCATCAATTTGAATATGTTTGGTACGGCGAGTTTTTTATTGACAAAGAGAATTTCAATGCCATTAAAGACACTTTTGAACGGTTTAATTTACATAGCTCATGAAGGGATTAAGAAGATATCTTATTGTGAGTGCCGTGCTTTTGGTTGGTTATCTGGTTGCCCAGTATTATAAACCCAAGCCAACAAACTGGACCCCCAGCTATTTAAAAGAAGATAAGATCCCCTATGGCACGTACATTCTGTTTCATGAAATACATGATTTATTTCCCAAAAGAGATGTGAGAATAATCCGAGATCCAATATATAATATTTTAAAGGATAAAAAGTTTAATAATACCAACTACCTTTTTATTTCTCATTCTATGGAACTTGATAAGCTGGATTTTAAAGAACTTATCAGCTTTGTAAATGAGGGAAACAATGCTTTTTTTGCCGCCTTTGATTTTGGTAAAATTTTAAGTGATACACTTAAGTTTGATATAGGATCGTCGTATAACTATTCGACAGAAAAATCTACCGGAATTAATTTCACCAATCCAAAGTTGAAAACGAAATACAATTATGCCTTCGGAAAGCAAATTGCCGAACAGTATTTTAGTAAAATCGATACTTCCAGGGTAACGGTATTGGGTAAAAATGCTAATGGGAAGCCAAACTTTATTAAATACAGTTTTGGTAAAGGAAATATATACATTTTACCAAATCCTCAACTATTTACCAATTACAGCCTGATAAATCCTTTAGGCGCGGATTATGCAGCAAAGGCCCTATCATACCTTCCCAGCTCTGCAAGTTTAATGTGGGACGAACACAATACACGAGGTAATATCGATGATTCAGCCGTTTTAAGAGTGATTTTTAGAAATGAATCACTGCGATGGGCATACTATATTGCATTGGTAGGATTGATCATCTTTGTTTTGTTTGAAATGAAGCGCAGACAGCGGATAATTCCTGTAATAGAACCCTTAAAAAACTCATCCTTAGATTTTGTTAAGGTTGTTGGAAAAGTATACTATCAGCAACGGGACAATGGAGATATTGCAAGAAAAAAGGTAAGCTATTTTCTTGAGCATATTCGAAGTACCTATAACCTTAAAACAACATCACTGAATAAAGAATTGGAAGAAGCTTTAAATATCAGATCAGGAGTGCCCCAAGAAACGATTAGCCAACTGTTTAGCATTGTAAATGTGATAAATAACAATCAGTTTGTTGATGATAACTCACTGATCAACCTTAATAAACTAATTGAAAGATTTTATAAACAAGCTCAATAAACTATGGAACCGGAAATTTTTAATGAAAGAACCGACTTAACTGAACTTAATCAGGCTGTTGATCAGATAAGACAAACACTGAGCAGTATTATTATTGGGCAAAAGGAAACAATAGATTTTCTAATTGCAGCCCTACTTGCCGATGGCCATATTTTGCTCGAAGGTGTCCCTGGTGTGGCTAAAACATTAAGTGCTAAACTTGTTGCCAAAAGCATTGATGCTTCATTTTCACGAATTCAGTTCACTCCTGATTTAATGCCTTCCGATGTATTGGGGACATCTGTATTTGACCCCAGATCTTCGTCGTTTGAATATAGAAAAGGGCCTATATTTGGACATATCATATTGGTTGATGAAATTAATCGCGCTCCTGCAAAAACTCAGTCAGCTTTGTTTGAAGTGATGGAAGAACGACAAATAACTGTAGATGGACATACCTATCAAATGGATGAGCCTTTTATGGTGCTGGCTACCCAAAATCCAATAGAACAGGAAGGGACTTATAGATTGCCCGAAGCCCAGCTAGATAGATTCTTATTTAAGATCGAAGTTAAATACCCTACACTGGAAGAAGAGATAATTATCCTTCAAAATCAACATCAGCAAAAGCTTGAGGTAGAGATAAATGCAGTTAAAGCGGTTCTAAGTATCGATAAGATTAAGAAATGCAGGGCAATAATTAAGGCCTTGCATGTTGAACCTAAACTAATAGAATATGCAGCAAGGATAACTCATGAAACAAGGAATAATAAATCACTTTACCTGGGCGCTTCACCCCGGGCATCTTTAGCAATGATCAATAGCGCTAAAGCCATTGCAGCAATGCAGGGTCGTGATTTTGTTACGCCAGAGGATATCATAAAAGTGGCGGTACCTGTTCTTGCACACAGAATTATGCTAACACCAGATAAGGAAATGGAAGGACTTACTCCTGCTGATATAGTTGGTCAAATTATTCAAAAATTAGAAATTCCAAGGTAATACCAAAGCTGTTGAAGAACTTTTTTAAGACATATTATAAAGACCTGTTTTTAGGTAAAAGGCTGTTTGCAGGAATTGGGCTTTGTGCTACTTTGTTCCTGTTTTCTTTCTTTTTGCCATGGCTTGGGGATATCCCATTTATTGCTTTTTGGACGCTGATAGCATTGGTTATTATTGATATGCTCATGCTTTATCGACAGGATAGGAGCTTCTTTTTAAGACGGGATCTTCCCGAAAGATTAAGTAACGGCGATGAAAATGAAATCAATATTTATATCGAGAGCTTTTATCCTTTTGCAACTAAAGTTGGTATTATTGATGAAATTCCTTTACAATTTCAGAAGAGAGACATCTGGTTTACCAGTAATTTAAAACCCCGTGAACACAAAACAATTAATTATACTTTAAGGCCTACCAAAAGGGGCGAATATGTATTTGGATTGGTTCGGTTGTATGTTAGTTCGCCGCTAAGCTTAATAGTAAGGAGGTTTAACTTTGGACAAGAAACAACAGTGCCAGTTTATCCTTCCTTTTTGCAATTAAGAAGATACGAATTAATGGCGATATCAAACAGACTGAATGAAATTGGGATTAAAAAAATAAGAAGAATAGGTCATAGCCTGGAGTTTGATCAGGTAAAGAGTTATGTGCAGGGCGATGATTATAGAACTGTTAACTGGAAAGCGACAGCCCGGAAAGGAGAGTTGATGGTGAATTCCTTTACAGATGAAAAAGCTCAACATGTCTATTGTGTGATTGATAAATCGAGAATCATGAAAATGCCTTTTGAGGGATTGAGCTTATTGGATTATGCAATTAATGCAAGTTTAATTCTTTCTAACGTGGCTTTGTTAAAGGAAGATAAAGCGGGCTTAATAACCATAGCTGAAAAGACCGGAAGTATTGTGCCAGCAGATAGAAAACCTGCTCAGCTTGGTAAGATTATGAGCGTTTTGTATAAAGAAAAAACAAGATATCTCGAAACCAACATGGAGGCCCTTTATACAAGCATCCGAAGCGTTTTAAAGCAGCGTAGTTTGTTAGTTTTCTTTACAAATTTCGAAAGCATGTCGGCATTAAACAGACAGCTGCCATTTTTAAAGCGTATTGCTAAATTCCATTTGCTGCTTATTGTGTTTTTTGAAAACACCGAACTGAAATCTCTTACCGAACAGGAAGTAAAAGACGTAGAAGGGATTTACATTAAAACCATTGCCAGCAAATTTGCTTATGAGAAAAAGCTAGTCGTAAAGGAACTTGCCAAACATGGAATCTTAAGCATTCTTACCCCACCAGAAAAACTGACCATAAATGTAATCAACAGATATCTTTCTATTAAAGCCCAACAGAAAATCTAATAAGACTTTAGCACTCAGGCAAACTTATTGGAATATTGGTAGCCAAACCGCCATCAGATGTCTCTTTATATTTCGAATTCATATCTAAAGCAGTTTCCCACATCGTATTAACTACGGCGTCTAAACTTACCTTGGCTTTGTCCGGGTTACTTTGCAATGCAAGCTGACTTGCTGTAATTGCTTTAATAGCGCCCATAGTATTCCTTTCTATACAAGGTATTTGAACTAAACCACCAATAGGGTCACAGGTAAGGCCTAAGTGATGCTCCATGGCTATTTCAGCAGCCATTAAAACCTGTCTCTGAGAGCCTCCTAAACACTCAGTGAGCGCAGCTGCTGCCATTGCTGAAGACACTCCGATTTCGGCCTGGCATCCGCCCATAGCAGCAGATATTGTAGCTCCCTTTTTGAAGATACTGCCTACTTCAGACGCACAGGCAATGAACTGTGTAATTTTTTCTTCATCAAATCCATCACAAAATGTTATAAAGTATTGTAATACCGCTGGTATAACTCCAGCCGCGCCATTGGTTGGGGCCGTTACCACCCTGCCAAATGAAGCATTTTCTTCATTAACAGCCAGGGCAAAACAGCTCACCCAGTCAAGCGTGTAATTAAATCCATTTCCGCCTGCTCTAATGGCCATTATCCAACTTTCATAGTTAGTGTACACACTATTGCCCATCAGCTTTTTATTAAGCGCTGCGGCCCTTCTGGCCACGTTTAGCCCTCCCGGCAAAAAACCTGAGGTATGACACCCTCTGTAAATGCAATCCTTCATTACATTGAAGTGCTGCAAAATTCCTGTTTTTGTTGCAGCTTCTGTCCGCCAGGCCAGTTCATTTTCCATTACTACCTCAGAAACTTTAAGTCCTGTAGTAAGGCACCAGTGTAACAGATCTCCAGCTTTTTCAATAGGGAAAGGTAAATCAACCTGCTCTCTTTCTTTACCATCCTCTCCTTCTTTAACTACAAAACCACCGCCAATAGAGTAATAGGTCTCGGATATTGCTTTTTCCGTTTTTAGAAACGCTTGAAAAGTAACCGCATTTGGGTGAAATGGAAGGCTTTCAAAAAGGAGAAATATCAGATCCTCATCATAGTTGAATTCAATTGGTTTTTCTCCTGCCAGAATTAGTGACTGCTCTTTTTTGATAGATTCAATAGTACACTCAATCGAGTTTACATCAAATGTTACTGGATCTGCACCTGCCAGTCCCAATAATATGGCAACATCAGTTCCATGTCCTTTACCAGTTTTTGCTAAGGATCCGTAAAGCAAAATCTTTATTTGCTCAACCTCACCTAATAAATTTTGCTGTTTTAACGAAGCTGTGAATTGCTGTGCTGCTCGCCACGGACCAAGGGTGTGTGAACTTGAAGGTCCAATTCCTATCTTAAAAATATCAAATACTGAGATCTGTTCTCTTTGCATAATGCAAAGCTAAAACTTAAAAATCAAATGCTATGATATTTCTATCCTGAAGCATACGGTCTACAAATCTTTTGTGGTTTTTGGGGCTCCCTATGGCTATCCATGTTCCACTGATGATGCCATTAGCGAGTTCCTGCTTGCCCCGGGTAAGCTTTAATTTAGAGGTCTTGATGTCTTCTTCATATTTCTCCAGACTTTCATTTTCAAATCTTTTTACGATTCTGTAAACTCTTTTAGTAAAGCGGCGTTCTACCATATCTTCTAAAAAGGGAAAAGTAAGTAAGGCCAATAGAACAACCAGTGTTACACCTATTGCCTGTTCATAATATCCAGAACCAATAGCCATTCCAATTGCGGCTACAATCCATATTACACAAGCTGTAGTTAAGCCTTTAACCTGATTGTCTTCTTTAAAAATAACACCTGCACCCAAAAAGCCTATGCCAGTAACAATATTGGAGGCAATACGATCATGGCTACTTAAACCAATTTTTATAGACAGAATGGTGAATAATGTAGAACCAAGACCAATCATGATCATGGTTTTTAGTCCAGCCTGTTTGCTTCTGAACTCTCGCTCCGCACCAATTAAACCACATAGTAGTGTTGCCAGTAAAAATTTGTTCACTTCACTAAGCGTAAGGAAATGACCGTTCTCTAAAAAATTCTCCATCATGTTTTAACTACCTAAATATAACAAAGATTTAAAACAAAAAGACCCGCTGATAACAGCGKGTCTTTTTTTATATGTGTAGGCAAATAATGATTACATCATTCCACCCATACCACCACCACCCATAGGAGGCATAGCACCACCTGCAGGAGCTTCTTCCGGATCATCAGCTAAAACAACCTCAGTTGTTAATAACATAGCCGCAATAGAAGCTGCATTTTCTAATGCTACACGACCAACTTTAGTTGGATCGATAACACCAGCTGCAATTAGGTTCTCATATACATCAGTACGGGCATTGTAACCGAAGTCAGCTTTACCTTCTTTAACTTTTTGTACAACGATAGAACCTTCGATACCAGCATTCTGGCAAATCTGACGTAAAGGCTCTTCAATGGCACGACGAATGATCTGGATACCAGTAGTTTCGTCATCATTTGAACCTTTCATGCCTTCTAACGCCTCGATAGCACGGATGAAAGCAACACCACCGCCAGCCACGATACCTTCTTCAACCGCTGCGCGGGTTGCATGTAAAGCATCATCAACACGGTCTTTTTTCTCTTTCATTTCAACTTCAGAAGCTGCACCTACGTAAAGAACTGCAACACCGCCAGCTAATTTAGCCAAACGCTCTTGTAATTTCTCTTTGTCATAATCAGATGTAGTAGTCTCAATTTGAGCTTTGATCTGGTTAACACGAGCTTTGATGTCTTCAGACTGACCAGCACCATTGATGATTGTAGTGTTGTCTTTGTCAACAACAACTTTCTCAGCAGTACCCAAATAAGTAAGGTCAGCATTCTCTAATTTATAACCTCTTTCTTCAGAGATAACAGTACCGCCAGTTAAAATAGCGATGTCTTCTAACATTGCTTTTCTTCTGTCGCCAAAACCTGGGGCTTTAACAGCAACAACTTTCAGAGATCCACGGATTTTGTTAACTACTAAAGTAGCTAAAGCTTCACCGTCTAAATCTTCAGCGATGATCAATAGCGGTTTACCAGTTTGAACTTGTTTTTCTAATACAGGCAACAATTCTTTCATGTTGCTGATTTTTTTGTCGTAGATCAAAATGTAAGGGTTTTCTAATTCCGCTTCCATTTTGTCAGCATTAGTTACAAAATATGGAGATAAGTAACCACGGTCAAATTGCATACCTTCAACTGTTTTTACTTCAGTTTCAGTACCTTTTGCTTCTTCAACAGTAATAACGCCATCTTTACCAACTTTGCCCATAGCCTCAGCGATCAATGCACCAATTACTTCGTCATTGTTAGCAGAGATAGACGCAACTTGTTTGATTTTGTTGTTGTCTTCACCTACAGTTTGCGATTGAGCTTTTAAGTTCTCAACAATTGCAGTAACTGCTTTATCGATACCACGTTTTAAGTCCATTGGATTTGCACCAGCAGCTACGTTTTTAATACCTGCAGTTACAATTGCCTGAGCTAACACAGTTGCAGTTGTCGTTCCGTCACCCGCAATATCAGCAGTTTTAGAAGCTACTTCTTTAACCATTTGAGCACCCATATTTTCAATTGGGTCTTTCAATTCAATTTCTTTAGCTACTGTAACACCATCTTTAGTGATAGCAGGTGAGCCAAATTTTTTGTCAATGATTACGTTACGACCTTTTGGGCCTAAAGTTACTTTTACAGCATTAGCCAAAATGTCAACACCTCTTTTCAGAGAGTCGCGGGCTTCTACATTATATTTTACTTGTTTTGCCATTTTATTTTTTTTGATTCTTGTTTAAGCTGAAATGAATTAAGCATTAACCAATTTCATTTCAATAATTATACTTGGATTAAAGAGTTCCTAAGATATCAGAATCTCTCATAATTAAATACTCAGTACCTTCAATAGTAACTTCAGTGCCACCATATTTACTGTATAAAACCTGATCACCAACCTTAACACTTAATGGGATTAGATTTCCAGTTTGATCAGCATATTTACCAGGTCCTACAGCTACTACTATTCCTTGTTGAGGTTTTTCTTTAGCGGTATCAGGGATATAAATACCAGAAGCTGTTTTTTCTTCTGCAGCAGCAGCTTCAACAACTACTCTATCTGCATTAGGTTTAAAGTTTAAAGCCATAACTTATTATTGTTTTGTTTTTAGATTTATAAATGTAAAAGTAATTTAATTACGCACGAAGTACATATCAGTTTTTGTGCCAAGGGGCTTAAGCTTGACAAATTTACACAGCCTTGTCAGCTAATGGATTAAGGCAAACTATTTTTGTGTCAGAGTGGCAGGGGTAAAAAAAAGCCCGGAAGTGGTATTACTTCCGGGCTTTTGCATTCTTATAGAATATAAGAACTTATTTTTTTGTAGTGTCTGTTGCTGCTGGTGGCGTATTTGCCGGAGCAGGAGCAGTATTGCCGCCACCAATTGGAGATGGAGTAGGAGTCTTGTCAAGTTGTTCCTGAATTTTAGAACCAGCTCCAGTTGCTGATGAGCCGCCTGATTTACCAATAGTTGTAATTGATAAAGTAAGCACTACAACAAGCGCTAATAAAACCCAGGTTCCTTTTTCTAAAACGTCACCTGTACGTTGAACGCCAAACATATTACTGCCAGATCCGCCTGTTGCCAGACCACCACCTTTAGGATTTTGTATCAAAACAAATAGCGCTAAGGCAATACAAACGATGATTAATAAAATAATTAAGAAAAGCATATTATGTTAGGTTGTTAAATTTTTTTTTCTATCGATTGAATAAGGTCGGCAAAGTAACGGCTTTTTTCTGGAAACATCAAACTTAATTTTTCATAAGTCTCTATGGCCTTGTCATAAAGCATCTGCTCAATATAGATGTTTGCCAGCGTTTCAGATACCAGGTCATTATGGTCCTCCGCACTTTTTTTGGCTTTATTCTCGTTATTTATTTGCTCTGGTTTAGGTGGACTTATCTGAGGCTCGTTCTTTATAAAGCTTTCAATAATTTCAGCTCCCTTTGAGCGTTGTTTAAACTCATTTGGCGAATATTCACTTTCTTCTTCATCAAATGGGCTCTGCATGTGAAATATATTCTCCACATATTGCTGCTGAAGCTCATTTGCTTTTTTATTTCTATCCGGTTTTTGCTCCTGCTCTTGCTTAACATGCTTGGGCGAAGCGTAAGGTTGAAATATTTGCTGATGCTCTTTTCTTGTTTTAGCAAGCCACCATAAAAATGTGTAAGGAAGCTGATCATCATCATATTTACTGATCACAATCGTATCATCTTCTTCAACAGGCTCTTCTTCTTTATATTCCTCAATTTGATTCTCAGTAACTTCCGAAGTTTCTGTTACTGGTTCAACTTTGAAATTTTCCTGAAAGGCGAAAAAATCTGTAGCTACAATGTTCTCTAAAACAAGGTCATCCTCTGGGTTCTCTCTGTTTTCTTCAAGAGTAATCGGAGGTGTATCAGCGTAATGATAATCACTTATGTTTACTTCGCCAATTTCATCAAATACTTCCTGGTCATCGCTTATCTTTTGTTCTTCCAATTCAGAAGGAACTTCATCAATTACAAATTCGTCTAAGGTTTCAGGGTTATTACCGAAAGATTCTGAAGGTGAATAGCTGACAACGTTGAAACCTACCGGCTCTAAGCGTTCTGTTTCATGAATAAAATTATGGAGTAGCTGTCCATTCGTGTACAGGGCAGCAGTAGCAAGATTGGCATTGCCCTCATCTGTATTCAAAGTGGCTTTTGCCAGCAGCAGATGAACGGGTTGAAAATAAGGATACTGCTTAACGAGATCTTGAAGCATAACTGTGTCATCCTGAGATGTTTTCTCAGGTACAGCAATTAATCTTGTTAGCTGTTCTTTAATATTCATATCCTGCTCCACGATGCTAAGTTAATAATTGATCTCTATTTTGACCTACCATTGTGCAAAAGCCCTGTTAAAAATATCCTCAATAAGCTGAGCAGTAACATCTTTAATTAAAGCAGGTTCTTGTGCTTGCAGGTTTCCCGCCAGTTTAAAATCTTTATAACGCTCAAAAGATTGCTCAAAGCTTTGTTTGGGATCAAGATTGTTTACGTATTTTACATTAACCGTTATCGATAGCCTGTTTGCACCTGCTGTAGGTTGCTTGTTGTCTGTTATGGCTACAGGGGTGATGCTATATCCGGTAATATTTCCAGAAAAAACACCTTGAGCATCATTCTGTGTAATACTTAAGTTGGTTTGGTTCCTGATACGTGTTTTCAATTCCTCTGTAAATTGTGAGCTTAAGGAAGCTACTACTAAAGGGGCATTGTTTTCAAAAACCTTAACGCTGATTGTTTTCATTTCAGGAGGAATGGAAGTTCCTTTTAGCCCTACTGTACAGCTACTAAAAAAGAATAGTAATATGATTATAGATAGATTTTTCATCCTTAGTTTAAATTCAATTCTTTAATTTTTCTATATAACGTACGTTCGGAGATGCCTAATTCCTGAGCAGCAAATTTGCGCTTTCCTTTGTGTTTTTTCAATGCTTTTTTGATCAGATCAGATTCCTTATCTATTAAAGATAGAGATTCCTCAACTTCTTCTGCTTCATGGGTATAGTTGTAATCCACAGGAGCATTTTGAACAGGCTTTTTAATAGTAAGGGTGGCTTGCTCATTGCCATAAGTCTGATCCACCTCCTGATAAAGCTGATTGATATAATGAGGGTTGTCTGCCATGATGTGCGAAGTATTTCCTCCACTCTGAATGATTTCTGCTACCAGCTTTTTCAATTCCATCATATCTTTTTTCATATCAAAAAGAACCTTGTAAAGGATATCTCTTTCTGTATAATCTTCTTTCGTATTCCCGTTAATTGCTACAGGTAGATTTGTGGCGCTTTCATTAGGGATGTAGTTCAGCAAAGCTGCTGCTGTAACATTCCGGTCTTTCTCCAGAACACAGATCTGTTCGGCAATATTTTTTAACTGACGTACATTTCCCGGCCAACTGTAATTGCTCAAAATCTGTATTGCTTCAGGCTCAAGCTGTATGCCCGGGCTGCGGTATTTATCACTAAAGTCTGCAGAGAATTTTCTGAATAATAAATAAATGTCTTCTTTGCGTTCGTGCAAGGCAGGAATGCGCAATGGAACAGTATTTAATCTATAATATAAATCTTCACGGAATTTACCAGATTTTACACGGTTATAAACATCAACATTGGTTGCTGCAATAATTCGTACATCTGTTTTTTGCACTTTGGATGAGCCGACTCTAAGGTACTCACCGCTTTCAAGGATACGTAACAAACGTGCCTGAGTACCTAAAGGCAATTCTGCAACCTCATCAAGAAAAATGGTGCCTCCGTTTGCTACCTCAAAATAACCTTTGCGGGCTTCATGGGCTCCGGTAAAAGATCCTTTTTCGTGGCCAAATAATTCAGAGTCAATGGTTCCTTCCGGAATGGCCCCGCAGTTTACAGCAATAAAGGCCCCGTGTTTGCGGGTGCTCATCTGGTGGATAATATGAGAGAAAACCTCTTTACCACTACCACTTTCACCCGTAATTAAAACAGACATGTCGGTTGGCGCAACCTGCCTGGCAATATCTATAGCCCGGTTTAATAGCGGAGAACCACCAATTATCCCAAAACGATTTTTTATGTCTTGTACGTCCAATGTAATCTGTGTTTAATTAAACAATTTCAGGCTCTTCAACTACAACAGTTCCTAATAAGGTTGCCGAGGTACAACGGTCTATGTGCACATATACATATTGCCCTGCGCTAACACCTTCTGTTGCCGGGAAAACCACCATTGCATTCTGATCATTTCTGCCGCAGAAATCTTTATCTGATTTTTTTGAAGTCCCTTCCACTAAAATCCTAACAGTTTTTCCAACAAATTGTTGTAAACGATATAAAGAAGTTTCCTGTTGTTTAATCAGGATCTCACTTAACCTGCGTTTTTTAACATCTTCCGGAATATCATCTTCAAACTTACGTGCAGCAAGGGTTCCTGGTCGCTCAGAATAACTAAAGGTAAATGCGAAATCATATTTCACATAGTCCATAATGCTAAGCGTTTCCTGATGTTCTTCTTCTGTTTCTGTACAAAAACCTGCAATAATATCAGATGAAATTGCGCAGTCAGGAATGATATTCCTGATCGCATCAATCCTGTTAATGTACCACTCTCTGGTGTAAGTACGGTTCATTAATTCTAATACCCTGCTACTTCCTGATTGAATAGGCAAGTGTATATAGTTGCATATATTATCGTATTTAGCGATGGTGTATAAAACTTCGTCGGTAATGTCTTTAGGGTGAGAAGTAGAGAAACGAATTCTTAAGTCAGGACTAATCAAAGCTACTTTTTCAAGCAATTGAGCAAAGTTAACTTCAATTTCAGTACTATCATCAGCATCATTACCCTTCCATTTGTATGAATCTACATTCTGACCAAGTAAAGTAACTTCTTTATAGCCCCGGTCAAATAGGTCCTGAGCTTCCGCCATAATCGAATGTGGGTCTCTGCTACGCTCTCTACCTCTTGTAAAAGGAACTACGCAAAAAGAACACATGTTATCACAACCGCGCATAATAGAAATAAATGCGGTAATGCCATTCCCGTTTAACCTAACAGGACTAATGTCTGCATAAGTTTCCTCACGGGATAATAGCACATTTATAGCTTTATGACCACTTTCTACTTCACTTAGCAGTTGTGGCAATTCACGGTATGCATCCGGTCCAACAACTACATCAACCAATTTCTCTTCTTCAAGAAATTTTGATTTCAAACGTTCAGCCATACAGCCCAGAACACCTACAATAAGTTTAGGGTTTCTGCGCTTTTCGGCACCAAATTGCGATAGGCGGTTACGTACTCTTTGTTCTGCGTTTTCACGGATAGAGCAAGTATTTATAAATACTACATCAGCCTCCTTGTAATCACCAGTAGTTTCAAATCCCTGATCTAATAATATAGATGCAACAATTTCGCTATCCGCAAAATTCATTTGGCAACCATAACTTTCAATATACAGTTTGCGGCCATTGCGCACCAAAGGTGCATCAACAATTAAAGCCTCGCCCTGGCGCTCTTCATCATGTGTCTTATCTGTAAGCTGTAAATCAATCATAAATGGTCAATTGTTTTATGGGCTTCAAAAATACGTAATTTAATTTACAAATGACAAATTGGCAGAATGCTAAATGAATATTTTGTGACAATAGCCAGCCTTATTTCTCATTATGGCCTTGATATTGCAGGCTACACAAATATGACGTCCAATAAATCAGGAAAATACAAAGTAATAAAGTGGCTTGTGGGTATTCTTACAGCCTTGATCCTCCTAGTAGGGGGTGTTGCTCTATATTTTAGTGCAAAATGGAAGCCACTACTTACCGAAAAAATAAAAGATGGGGTTTACAACGGTTCTCAGAAACTTTATAGGATTAATTTTAAAGACATTCGCCTTAATCTGATCACCGGAAGTGCAGTACTCGATAGTGTTACTTTAACGCCTGATACTACAGTTTTTAATCAGCTAAAAGAACTTCAGCTTGCTCCTGCTAACTTGTTCCAAATAAAACTGGCGCGTCTACAGTTAAGCAGAATTGGTGTACTTACTGCCTACTTTAAGAAACGGATAAACATGAATTCCATCATTATGGAGCAACCCTCCATTAATATGATTCATTATAAAGTTGTCAAAAAAACAGATACCGCTGCAGATAAGCGCAGTTTGTATGATCAGATATCTAAAACACTAAAATCCATCCATGTAAAGGCCATTAAAATAATAGATGCCGACTTTGATTATATTAACGGAGCTACTTCTAAACCCTTAAATTCAATAAAACATCTAAATATCACTGTTAAAGATCTGCTTATCGATTCTCTTTCTAAGTCTGATACCACACGTTTTTATTATACAAAAGACATCAGTTTTGAATTAACAGGATATAGAGCTACGGGTAAAGATGGGATGTATACTACAAAAATAGATACAGTTGCTGGTTCGGTTAGTAATAAAAATATTCGTATAAAAGGTCTGCAAATGATCCCACTTCATCCAGACTTAGCATTTACCAGAAAATATAAATATGGTAAAGATCGGTACGATTTAAAATTTAATGAAATAACCTTTACAGGAGTAGATTTTAATAAACTAAGTGCTGAAGGCAGTTTATATGCAAGAGCCCTAAAGGTAGGCCCTGCAAATGCGGGCATTTTTGTGAATAGAGAATTGCCTCCTCCCCCTAATTTTGATAAGGCTCATAACTTCCCTCATATTGCACTTAAAAGATTACCTATTGAAACAATTATCGATACCGTTAAGTTATCCAATATCGATGTTGCCTATACAGAGTACAATCCGATCACTCAAAAAAGAGGAACAGTGTATTTCCAGAACCTGACTGGGAATATTCTCAATTTAACTAATGACTCAGTTAGACTTGCAAAGAACAACCATGCTATTGCAAATTTAACAGCACTGGTAATGAAAACCAGCCGTATTAAGGTTACTATAAATTTTAACCTAACAGCTAGAGATGCTTCTTTTACCTACAAAGGGAATGTAGGAGCAATGAACATGCTTGTTTTAAACCCAATGGCAAAGAACATGGGCTTAGTTGAAATAGAAAGCGGACAGATGCAGGGAACTGATTTCGATATTCAAGCCAATATGAAAGGTGCTTCGGGCATTGTTCATTTCTATTATAAAGACCTTAAAATAAAATTGCTTAAAGAAGGTGAAAATGGGGGAATAGGTAAGAAGAAAGGATTTTTATCTTTTCTTGCAAATAGTCTTTTAATTGAAGATGCAAATCCGGGCAAAGGAGCGGCACTAAGAACAGCCAGGGTTACTTTTGAAAGAACACCTGCTGCCTCGTTTTTTAATTTACTTTGGAAAGGTATTTTTATAGGTATGAGGGAGACCGTTGGATTAGGCATTGTTCCCGTGAAAACACCCGAACAAGCAATGGAAAAAGTAAAGGATAAAAAACAGGAACGGCGCGAAAAAAGAGAAGAAAGAAAGAAGAAACGCGCCGAAAGAAAGGCCGAGAAAAAAAAGACTGATACCTAACGCCTGATGAATAAATTCGTATATTAGGTTAAACCACTAAGGCCTATGATCAAAAAAGTCCGAAAGAGTTATAGTACGCTTAAATGGGTTTCCGGGATCATGCTTTTCTTTATTTTACTGTTGGTTGCGGCATCCAGACACCTAAGCGTCAGGTTTCAACCAATAATTAAGGCACAAGTCAGAGACCTCGTTTTAAATGCCACGGACAGCTTGTATAGCATAGAATTTTCTGACGTCGGTACAAATTTTATTACGGGGAGAGCCTCATTGTCAGACGTTAAAATTACCCCCGATACTAATATTCTGAAAAAGATGGTTCGTCTAAAACACGCACCAAATAACATCTATTACATACAGCTAAAAGAGCTGGTTATAAAAAACTTTCATCCTATTGATCTGCTGCGATATAAAAAGGTAAAAATCGACCTCCTATTGTTTGATAATCCGGAAATTATAATGGTAAATAAACAGTTAGAGTTTAATGAACTCAAAAAGCCATTTTCTGATAAATCGCCTTATGACTACATTTCTAAATTTGTAAAGGAGCTTAAAGTAAAAACCATCGACCTTAAAAACATTTCCTTTAAATACGTTAATAAAAACCTAGCCAAACCAGAGATTGATTCCATTAAGAATCTAAATGTCACACTAAAAAACTGGTTGATCGATAAAAACTCAGTTAGGGATACCAGTAGGTTTTATTTGCTTAAAGACGTAGTCATAAATTTAAATAATTACACTTTCGCCACGCCCGATAGTTTGTATCATATCAATCTTAATCAGTTAGATTTTAGAGCATCATCAGGTAAGCTCAATATAAAGAGTTTTAGTGTTGTTCCACGGTACGATGAAATGAAGTTTGGAAAAACAGTAGGTTTTTCAAAAGACAGGTTTGATATTCAGATGAGTGACATTAGTTTAGAAGGCATTAATCTGCCTTTGTATGTTCGTAAACAGGAGCTTTACGCTACCGAGATGAATGTAAACAATGGCTCCGTATCCGTTTTTAATAATAATGAACTTCCTAAAAGAACCGAGATTAAAATAGGGAAATATCCTCATCAACTATTGCAAAAGGTTAAGGGATTGCTTACAGTTAAACAGCTTAATTTAAGTAATATAGATTTGACCTATGCGGAATTCGATAAGGATAGTAAGCAGAAGGGGAGAATCACCTTTGAAAAAACCTCAGGAAGCATAACCAACATAACCAATTCAGAAAAAATCAAAAATAAAAACCCCTATATGTTTGCTAAATTAACGAGCTACATGATGGGACAGGGTAAACTGGATGTGAATTTTAAGTTTAATCTTGCCGCAAATGATGGCGCTTTTTCTTACTCAGGAACTTTGGGCCAGATGGATGGAAGGGTGCTTAATAGAATTACCAAGCCGTTAGGAATGGTTGAAGTGAAAAGCGGGCACGTTAAAAAACTTGAGTTTAATATCGATGCAAATGAAACCCTTGCAACTGGTAAAGTCAAATTTGCTTTTAACGACCTTTCTGTAGCACTGCTTAAAAAAGAAGAAGGGCGTGATCATTTAGTTAAACAGGGGCTAATGTCTTTTTTGGCGAATGCAATGATTATTAATTCAGATAATCCTAAAACAGACGGTGTACTTATAGCGGCATCAATAAAATTTGAACGGGAAAAAACAGCTTCCTTTTTTAGTTTTATCTGGAAAACACTTTTTCAGGGGATAAAGTACAGTGTCGGTGTAACTCCACAAAAGGAAAAAAAGATAAAGGAACAAATAGCGAAATTCGAAAAAATAAAAGCTGACAGAGAAAAACGCAGACTTATCAGACAAAAAAGAAAAGCTACCCGAGAAAAGAGTAGCTTTTAATCCGTCAGTTTTAGTTTACTTTTAATAATTTACCTGCCAGGTCTTCCCATCTGTAATACTGAAATGTTTTGTTGTCACTCATCGCAACAAAAATTCCATGCTTAAAATCGGCATTAAGTGGTTTCGAGTAAATGTCTGAGCCATCACTCTGGTTGGTTGATACCTTAATACTTGTAATGAGTTGGTGGTCGTTCTTATTTTTTACACCTTCTCTGCTATAGACTTTAAAGTGGTTTGCACTTTGATCTGATACCAGGATGTAACCTGTTGTGTCCGTAGTTTTATAGATACTAATGCCCTCATTATCCTCAGTAAAACCCTCTTTGGCAAATAAGGCCAGCTCTTTATTCCCTTTAGCCGGATCAGCATAATATTTGCGAACGCCAAACTGCTCATCTGAGTAATAGATATAGCCCATCTCGTTGTCTACTGCAATCGACTCTATTTCTTTTTTGCCGCTGTAGTTTCCAAATTTGCGCTTCAGGGTTGCCTTGATGTGTCCTGTACCATCGTCTTCAAGCAAATATTGCCATAAATAAGAACCGTCTTTAGGCCCTGTTTTTCTACCGGCAATGGCATAGATTTCACCCTTAGGACTGGTGTACATTGCAATGCCCATCAGGTCTCTGTACATTTCACCTTTCTCACCTTCATAAACGGGAACACCACCATTATCGAGGGGCTTCATATCAGGTAGAGAATAGATGCGGAGTTTATGTGTCATTCTCTCTGTTGTAACTGCTATATCCGTCTTTTTACTTCCAAGCAGCAGACCATATGCGATATCAACGTTATTAGGTCGTTTTAATCCTTTTATAGTCTTGTCCTTAATGATCTTGCCTTTCAGATCAAACACATATAAACCGCCATTTTCGTCTTTGTCAGTTCCAATGATCAATGATTTTGAAGAATCTACCGGGTTAATCCATATTGCCGGATCATCAGAGTCAAATTGCACTGGTTCTGTAGTGTATAAAGGCTTTACCGCGTCATTGGTATCTGTTTTTTGTTGGGTGCAGGCCATGTTTATCGATATAAGCATCGCCGGGAATATAAATATCTGGGTGTATTTATTCATTAGGTATTAATTTAATATTTCTTATTCTTTAAAGTGGTAACTTCTTAATTAAGCTAGTTTGTGCCATATGCACCAATGTAGCCAGATGGGTCAGGTGATTTATAGGTCACCCCATTTAAAACCAGTCCCGAAGCATAATGTCTGGTAAAGTTTGTTGTACCTTTTCCAAGCGCCGGAGAGCCTGGTTTTAAATGGAAATCCCATGCGGTATTAAAAGTTGCATTATCAACCGGAATGTTCAATGGGTAATTTATGAACATAGGATCATTATCCCCGGCTGTTTTGCTGATGATATCATTTGTCCCTGCAATGATCTCTTTTGTTGGTTGGAACTGATCTACAGTAACCTGATTAAATCCATAATAGTAATTATTCCCGAATACAGACCTATCGTCCTCTGGTTTTTTTGTATCTCTTTTAATTCCAAAACGAGTATTTGCAAACATATTGTTATAAACACTTACGCGTACCGTTGCCTCTACCCAGATAGATCCTCCCTTTGCTGTAGGACGTCGCCATCCTGTATTTACCATAGTATTGTTATAAACAACAATGTAAGCCTGCGGTGTGCGGTCGCCACTGTTTGATAACTTTAATGCATTGGTGTTTGTACTGTAAACTAAATTGTAAGCAACATCAGCCACACAGCCAGATTTCAAATTGATGGCCTCGCCACCAGTAACTCCAGTAGTGTAAAAGGAATTGTTTGCGAAAATTACTTTACCACCATCTATGTAAGTACAGTCTTCCTGCAGATTTCTGAAAATGCTATTTGTTACTACTAGTTTGCCATTTACATTCGAAAACCAAAGTGCTGGCAAGTTTTCACCAGCTACTGCCTTGTACAAGTGTTGCTTCACAGAAGTTGAAGCATCAGAAGTTGTTGCACCTGCATATTCTATTATCGTATGGTCAAGCAATAACTCCTCGCAGCTTGGTGCAGCAAGAATTCCTCCCCAAAGCCTTCCAAACTTTTTTGCTTCAGTTCTAAATTCCTCTGCAACTGTAAATTTTATTGGAAAATCTGCAGTACCCTGCGCATATAAATTTCCTTTTACAATAATCTCCGGCTTTGCAACAGTATCCATTACAATTGTAACGCCCTCTTCAATGGTTAAGGATTTGCCCTCTGGAATAATGATATCGCCTTTAATAAATTGTGTACTTCCTTTTAGCCAGATTCCCGAAACCTCACCGGTAACAGTCCCGTTTCCCGTATCAGGATCCACATCAATATTGGCCTTTTTGCATCCTGCAATAACTGATGTTAAAATGGCCAGATAGATAAACAAATGTTTTGCTTTCATTTTTTCTCTTTTATAATAAATAAGATTGATTTATAATTTATAGCGCAAGCCTAACAGGTACGTTTGCTCGTAATAGTCGTTGCGGATTAATGTTTTACCATCAAACTGATTCCCGGTATCTGCATTTGCCGGATTAATACCTTTAATAAATAACTTCGAAGGTGTGTTTAACAGGTTTCCCGCTTTTATGAACACACTAAGGTTTTTCTTGAATTTTTTCTCAGCAGAGGCATCCATCTGGATAAAGCCCTTTTGCCAAAGGTCATTATCAAGGAATTGTGATACGGTATTAATGCGCGGACCTGTATAGGAGCCGGCAACCTGGGCATCCCATCCACTTTTGGTGTTTTTATAGATAAGGGATAGGTTGGCGATATGTTCCGACTGTCCGTAAAGCGGACGCGATTGCAACACAGTGATTTTTTTAGAATCGTTGGTTTCGGGGTCTATTGTCAATAAATCCTTTGGTGTTGTAATTCTGGAATGGGTATAGGTATAGTTTGCCTTTATTCCAAACTGATTAATGAATTTTATGTAGTCAATTTCCAAGCCGTAGTTCCTTGCAGTTCCGAAATTACCTGGCAGATAATAGGTGTCCTGAGGGCGGATAGGGTCTGCCTGAAAGCTATATTCAATCGGGTTTTTAATCGCTTTATAAAACGTTCCAACCAATAGTTGATCATTACTATTTGGAAATAGCTCGTAGCGCAAATCAAAGTTATCCGCAATAGCGCGCTTAAGATCTGGATCTCCTTTTTCCTTGTAGTCATCCTGAACCACACCTCCCGGAATAAGTTCATAAAACCCGGGACGGTTTAAAGAGCGGAAGTACGATGCCCTTAACTGCTGCTTTCCACTCAGTTTATACTTCACATTTACAGATGGAAGAAAATCAGTATAAACCTGATTACCCTTCGGGCGAAGTTCTCCGGCAGGGAACAGCATTGCGTAACCCTGGTTTGTGTGTTCAACGCGTAACCCCCCAACTACCTCAACTGCATCCTTACTTATGTTAAACATCCCATAACCAGCAGCAAGTTTTTCCGAGGCATCATAAGTAAGGGGATTGTTTACGGCTCCACCCGGTGTTTGAACTGTCCAGTCTATCTCAGTATAATTATTAAAATCAACCCCATATTTAGCTGCGGTATTTACCGGAGTTAAAGTGTAATTGTTAAAGAAACTGCTGCGCTGCTTGTCGCGGTATAATCCTCCTGCAGAAAATTCTACTTTGAGTTGGCCAACAGGAACTTTATAGCTAATGTCAAGATATCCGGCTTTGTCTTCATCCGTGTTACGTTCCCAGCGATGCGTTGTGCCATTTGTTTTTGCAACAGTGCGAGTGTCAATAAAATTCTCGCGTTTTCCACTTAAGGTAATGGTTGTGTTATCTGGCACTTCATTTTTGGCAGACGAATAGACTGCCGACCACGAAATCTTCAACTTGTCCGGAATAATCTGATGATCTCCATGAAGCGTGCTGTTATAGATCTGTTGTTCCGTYACCCTCGATCGTGTAGCGTATTCCAACTGTGCTTTTCCTGCGGCTGGTTCATAGCCGGTAGAGAAATCTGTAGATTTTTCATCTCTAACCTGAATGTTATTCAGATCCACGTAGGCATTATAAAGACTTAGCTTATTGTTTTCGTTGAATGCGTAATCCAGCTTACCATGAAAACCATAGCGTTTCTGTTGTTCCGAATACTGGCGTTCGTTCATGCTTGTGATTGTTGCAAACTTATTTGATGCRTTGGCTGCCGACGAGCGATAGAAAGTGCCGTTGCTACCACGATAGGTGTTCTGATAGCTTCCTGCAATAATTAACCCAAGCTTATTGTCAAGAAAACGTTGCCCTATAGATAAACCACCTACTAGGTTAGGAGCAGGGTGGCTCGACTTGTAATCTGCAGTACCTCTTGGAAAGTCTGCTTGCGTGGCTTTGTAATCCTTCCCGTTAAGCTCATATGGTGATTTACGATGAACTGAAGAGGCATCAAATGAACTAAAGCCCCGATCTATAAATAGCTGACTATAACCGCCTGCAAGGTTTGCATTGATCTGTAGCTTTTGCGGTGCATCTTTCATTACCATATTTACCACCCCACCTATGGCGTCGCCTTCAAGGTTTGGAGTCAAGGTTTTATATACTTCAAGCCTGTCCAAAAGTTCCGAAGGGAAAATGTCCAAAGGAACGTAACGGTATTTATTATCAGGGCTCGGTATTTTTATCCCATTAACCAGGGTATAATTGTATCTTTTGTCCATTCCTCTTAGAATAGCATATTGTCCGTCTCCACTATTGCTCCTTTCAACTGATACACCTGAAACACGTTGAATAACATTTGCGACTGTCAGATCCGGAGAAATCTCCATCGCCTTGCCCGATACGACATTAATTAGCTGCGCAGATTTTTGCTCGATGCGTCTTGCAGTTTTTTCAGCCGAGCCATCATTTTTTGCCGAAATAACTACCTCACTTAATTCTTTCTCTTTCGTTTCAGACAGATAAATCCTGATCGTTGGATTATCCTCTTTAAGTATTGTAATCTGTTTAGATAAAACCTTATACATCACATAAGATACTTTTAATGTGAAGTTTCCTGCTGGTGGATGTTTGATCTCAAACGAGCCATCTAATCCCGTTAATACTGCCTTGTCAGTATTTTCCAGATATACTGATGCGCCTACTAAAGCTTCACCTGTTTTCTGATCAAAAACGTAACCTTTTAAACTGGTTGCACTGGCCGTGGCAGCACCAATTAATAAGCAAAAAAGAACTTGTAAAATTGACTTCATTTTCCTGAAAATTTGTTTGTGGTGGTAGTGTTTTTTAAACCGTGAGGCAAATGTGCAAACCAGGTGATGGAGTTTAATGATTGAGGCGTGTACAAAATGTATACAGCGTTACAAATGATGTATACAGAACGGATACAGCGTGAACAGTATTTTGTTAAAATATTGATTGTCAAGTATTTGATTGTAACCGAAATCGCCATTATCATTTAGTTAGCGTTATGTTAACAGTTTGTTAAGCCTCCGGAAATCGTGATTTTTGTTATAGTGTCTGTATAAAAGAACTCAGGTTTTCTCCTTGCGGAATATTCAGTTTTTTACGTAAACGGTAACGTGCAACACGCAAACTATCCTGGGAAATACCAAAAATAACAGCCATATCTTTTGAGCTTAAATTCATCTTAATAAGGGCTACTAAACGGATGTCATTTGCTGTTAAATCATCACTATGTCTTTTCAGATTGTCAAAAAAAGCCTGGTGAATTTGTTCAAATAAAGTAGAGAATTCTTTCCAATGCCTGTCATGATTAATGTTTTGATTTATTTTCTGCATCACTTGCTGTAACTGTCTCTTCTGATCTCTTTTTTCATCCTTTATCATATCAGAGATCTCTTCCTTTAGTTCTTCCAGAAACTGATTGCTTTGAATTACATGGAGCGTATTGCTGGTCAGTTCCTTGCTTTTAAGTTCCAGCTCAGCTTTAATGGCATTCTTCTGGATTTCATAAAGCATGTTGTTCTGCTCGTTAAGCTTCTGTTCGTTTCGAAGTTTCAAACGTTGACGGCTAATAGTACTTATACCCAGTAAAATCAGTAAGAGGATGATCAGGATCACTGCAACAATGATATACTGATTTGCCTTTCTCTCATTTTCAAACCTTACAATTGCATCGTCCTTTTGTTGTATTTCAAATAAGGTTTGTAATAGGGCCAGCTGCTTGGTATTGTCAGCCGTATAGATCTTCAGGAAGATATTGCGGCTTAGTTCACTGTAGTGATAGGCGCTATCATACTTTTTAATAAGATCAAATGTTTTCGATAGGTCCCTGTAGGCACTGCTAAGCTGATATTGATCATTCATGATTAAGGCCATATGTTCCGCTTTGCGCGTATAACGCATTGCTTCAGGGTACCTGCCTTTTTTTCTGTAAACGTCGCCAATGTTGTTTACAATCTCTATTTGGGCAAGATCATTTGCCGCGGCCTTGTTTAGTTTTAGAGACAATGAATAGTACTTGAGGGCCGAATCAAGATGCAGTTTGTCTTCATAAATACTACCAAGGTTCTCATAGATCTTTGCAATGCCGGTTTGATTCTTTTCCTTTTTATAGGCCGTAAGTGCCAGCTGCTGATATTTCATTGCACTTTCGTACTTACTGCTTTTCTCATAGGTCTGACCAATAAGTCCATAACATTCCGCCATGCCTGACCTGTTGCCTATCTTTATATAAATATTTAAGGCCTCCTGAAATTTAGTCAGCGCTGTTTTATATTGCCTGCTGTAGTAATAAGCATCCCCAATTTTATTCAGGTTTTCAGCCAGGTTAGCCTGATCATTATGGTTTCTAAATATGCGGTCTGCCTTGTAAAAATAATTTACTGCCTGCGAATAGGCTGCCTGATGATAAAAGATCTCGCCAAAATATTGATAATATTTTGCAGCAGAGATCAGGTCATTCTGTTTTAATGCTGTATTTAACAACCCCTTTATTTTTATAAACGCAGAGTTGGGGTCTTTCTTAATCAGTGTGCCTATATCATTTTTTCCCTGAGCCTGATTGTAAACCGCAAAAACAGGTAATGAAAAACAAAACAGAATTAAACCTATTGTTATACTATTTAAGGTAAGTTTCTTCACCCTTTAAAAGTAAAACATACAGTATTAAGCTAATGTTAAATTAAAGAGGCGCCATCTTAAGGCATAATCTTAATCTAATTTGTAAACGCGCACATAATCAACATAGAACTTTTGAGCAAATATAGAATCATCAATATCTCCGCCCCATTCGCCGCCAATCGCGGTATTCATCAAAAGATATAGCGGAGAGGTAAACGAATCTTTGTACGCTGTAGCCGGGGCCGACATGCTGAAATAATACTTGTCGTCTATAAAAACCTTTACACTATCACCCTTGCGCTCCAAACCATAAACATGGTATTTTTTATGCACATCATCCATCTTTACATTGGCGCCGCTGCTTTTATGGCCATTAGGATCTTTCAACCCACTATCAGCCCAATGGAGGGTTCCGTGAATAGTTGAAGGCGTATGACCTACAAACTCCATAATATCAAATTCTACACATTTAGGCCAGCCCACCTGCTTTATATTTGATCCCATCATCCAAAGGGCAGGCCATATGCCCTTTCCCGATGGGATCTTTGCTCTTATTTCAACACGGATGTTTCCGTCAAAGTGCTGTTTTCCAAGTGTGTTAATACTTGCCGAAGTATAATCGGCATCCTTATATTTTTCCTTTAGTGATTTAATCACAAGCTTGCCACGCTTAACATAGCAATTTTTTAATCTGGCACGTGTATAGAACTGTTTCTCACGGTTTCTTACAAAGCCTTCCTCGTAGTCCCATTTTGTAGAATCGGGAAGGCCTTTATAGTTGAATTCATCACTCCATATCAACGTCTTGCCTTTTTCCATAGGCATAGATTTAGTTTGAGCCATACCAGAAAGGGCAGACATTAGCAATGCTCCAATTAAACAGTTAAATGCTTTCATAACTAAAGGTGATAAATATTTAGCGCTATTTAAGTAACTCTTCTGGTACAGGCTTGTTCAATAGGTTTTGATAGTAAAAGCGGAAACGCTCAGCTTTATCATGAGCAGATTTTACACCTCCCCATCCATGTCTTCCACCCGGATAGATCATCAACTCAAAATGTTTATTCGCATTTTGAAGCTTATCTATAAGTTGTATCGTATTCTGCATATGCACATTGTCATCCATATCACCATGCATAATCCTCAATAATCCTTTATAATTGTTTACATAGGTTAAAACAGAACCATCTTTGTAACCCTCAGGGTTTTCTTTAGGCGTATCCATAAAACGCTCTGTATAATGAGAATCGTAAAGCTCCCAGCTGGTAACGGGTGCTCCCGCGTATCCGAAATCAAAATCGTCGGCTCCTTTAGTAAGGGCAAGGCAAGTCATATAACCGCCGTAGCTATGACCTGTAATCAGTAGTTTCTTATTGTCAACCCATGATTTGGCTTTTAACCATCTTGCAGCAGTAGTATAATCCTGCATTTCCCACTTACCCAGGTTGCGGTGCATTAAAGCAACGCCTTCCTTACCAAATTGTCCTGATGCGCGGTGATCTACAGAAATCTGTACGATCCCTTCATTTGCCCACCATTGTCCGCCAATTCCTTTCCAGGTATTGCTTACGTTGCCTGCATTTGGCCCGCCATAAATACTCATCACTACCGGATACTTTTTATTCTGATCAAAATCAGTAGGGTAGGTTATTACAGCTGGTAAATTATAGCCATCATCAGTAGGGATAGTAATCATTTCTGTTTTACCATAGTTGAACTGTGCAAAATCATCAGATTTAGTGTCGCCAAGTTCTTTAATGATCTTCCCTTTATTGTTTAATAATGTTCTTTTAGTAGGGGTAGAAACATTGGAATAAGTGCTAATGAAATAAGAACCATTGGGCGACATCATTACCTGATGAGAATAATCCCCAAATGACAATCGTTTTAAGTTCTTGCCATTGTAGCCTACACTATAAAAATCTGTTCTCGTAGATGCTTCTTTACGAGCCATAAAGTAAACAACCTTATTTTTCTCATCTACATGAACAAGATCAGTAACCTGCCATTTGCCGCTGGTTAGTGGATTTACCAGTTTCCCATCTAACGTGTATAAATAAAAATGTGCCCATCCTGTTTTATCACTTTTAAGGATATAGTGTTTTTTATCTTGAAGATATTCTATGCGCCCATCGTAATCTAAATCTACCCAAGAAGACTGTTTCTCGTCGTAGATTTCTTTTTTAGAACCATTGGTAGGGTTTACTGAATAAAATTTTAAGTTATCCTGTCCGCGGTTCATCCATTGTACCATTAAATTACTGCCATCAAAACTCCAGTAAGGAGTGCCAAAGTATTGATCATCTTTTTCGTTAAAGTCGGCCCATACAATAGAACCTCCGTTTACAGGGACAAATCCTACTTTTACTTCCGGATTAGGGTCGCCAGCTTTTGGATAGCGTGTTTTTTCTGTATACCCATGTTGCCCGGTTGATCCATTAATTGGAAACATGGGAACCTTGGTATCGTCAAAACGCATAAATGCAATGTTCTTACTATCCGGCGACCACCAGAAGGCTTTGTAATTGGTAGATCTGCCAAGAATTTCTTCGTAATACACCCACGACGACCAACCATTATAAATTACATCAGTTCCATCATTTGTATATCTGATCTCTTTTCCTGTTTCAACATCAACTGAATACAGATCGTTATTTCGGGTAAATGCTACATGCTTTCCATCAGGAGATAGGGTAGGGTTCTTCTCCTCGTCTTTATCATTTGTTAAGCGTTTTGGTTCATCCTGCCCGTATTGTATGTAAACATCATTGTTTTTAACAGATAGATTTACATTACTTTTTGGCGGTGGAGTATACGGCGTTCTTTGGCCCGATTTAACATCTACTGCATATAAGTTATGATCCTTGGTGTCCATCTCAATGTAATGGTTATCATCACTCCATCCGTTGACTATATTTATAGATTTAGTAAGCGAGGGCTGGCCACCAAAGATTTGTTGTTGTGAAAGTTTTTTGAGCTGAGCCTCTGATTTGATAATAAATAATGACATCGCTAAACAAATAAGTAGTATTTTTTTCATGCTATAAGATCCTGTTGATATTGAATTGCGCCTTAGCGCCGCGGAAATTACTAAAGTATAAGTACTTTACGAAAAATCTTCTATTTAAAGTTGTATCCTATCCCAATTTGGAATGTTTTAAGGCTCTGCTAAAGCAGCCGTCATCTCCTTTGATTAACCAAAGGAGATGACGGCGTTGGTATAAAAAAAGCGCCCTTAAAAAGGGCGCTATATAATTTTAAACAAGTACTAATCTTCAATTATACAATCCAGTTCCAACCGAATTCATCAGGAGCTAATCCGTAACGAATATCATTCAATGTTTTAGCAATACCTGCTGAAACTGTACGTGTTGAAGGGTCAGTTAACTTATAAACCTGGCCTTGGTATCCGATTTCTCCAATTGGAGTTACCGTTGCTGCAGTTCCCGCTGCAAAAGCATCAGTCAATCTGCCGTTTTCAATTCCTTCTATTACTTCTTTTACACTAACGCGTCTTTCTTCAACTTCAATGCCTGCTTTTTTTGCAAGTTTGATAATTGTATCACGTGTTACACCATCTAAAACAGTGCTTCTTACAGAAGGTGTTACCAATTTGCCATCAATTACGAAGATCAAATTAGCTGTCCCTGCTTCTTCAATAAACTCATGAGAAACAGCATCTGTCCAGATTAACTGATCAAAGCCTTCTTTTTGAGCTTCTGCAAATGGATATAAAGAACGAGCATAATTTCCAGCGGTTTTGGCGTAACCAACACCACCTTCATCTGCACGCGTATATTCAGTTTCAATTTTAACTTTTAAGGCTTTGCTGTAATACGGACCTGTTGGTGTAGTTAATAAAGCAAAAGTATACTTGTCAGATGCTTTAACACCTAAATAAGGATCTGTAGCAAACATCACCGGACGAATGTATAAAGAATAACCATCCTGATTAGGGACCCATTTATTATCAATCTCAATCAGCGCTGCAATTCCCTGCATAAAAATATCCTCAGGAATGCTTGGCATAGCCATACGTGTTGCTGATTTGTTGAAACGCTCAAAGTTTTTTTCTGCTCTGAAAACGCTGACTTTTCCGTCAGCTAAACGATAAGCTTTCATACCTTCAAAAATTGCCTGTCCGTAGTGAAGGGCAGAAATTGCAGGGCTCATAAGAATCGGACCGTAAGGTAATACCTGTAGGTTCGTCCACTCACCATTTTCGTATTCTGCAATAAACATGTGATCGGAAAACACCTTTCCGAAAGGTAATTGAGAAAAATCTGTTACTGTTAATCTGGTCTGCTCAGTCTTGGTTACTGTTATATCCAATGTCTCGTTCATTTTGACTTGTATTTTATTACTGCAAATTTAATAAAAAAAGCCTTGTTTATTCTTTATTATTTTGGATTTTGACAATGTTTACGCCTCATTTCTAAGTGTTTTCAATACACTAAGCACCCAACCCTTGCCCCATTCCTCCATTTGATCTTCTGTCCAAAGGAAAGGATAGAAAATTCTTTTCTGAAAACGTGGAGGTAAATACTTCTGCCAGTTGGTGCCACCGGTAGCTGCAATATCTACAGGATCTCTCTCCAAATACCTGACCGCAGATTTATAATGAGACAATGGCCACTCCACATTCACATATAAATCAAGCTTTCTAAGCTCATCTGCCAAAGCAGAAACATCATGCCCCTCTTTTAACAGCTTATAGTATAAGGCCGAAAAATTAGTCTCTTTCCTGTCCTTTACCAATTGCAGGAACTGCGCAGCATACTTGTTTATAAATTGCTTTAAAGTAAGCGTCTGTTTACCGCTGGCCAATTCTGTAGCCCCAAACTTCCAGTAAATGAATTCAAATTGCTCTTCAACGCTCTTATCTGCAAGTTCTTCTCTTTTGCTTTTGTCAACCAGCCTGATAAAATCAGTTGCGCAAATTTCTATCATTCGGTATTGACCAGATTGAAAACCACTTGCTGGTAACAGCGACATTCTGAACTTCAGGAACTGATCTTTATCCATCCCATTCACCATCACCTCAAACGAAGTAACCAATGCATTAAAATAAGCATTAATGCGTYTTACCCGATTGGTAAAAAACTGAACCGTTAGTTCCTGATTATCAGCAATCTGTTTGCATTCATGAAGTGCAAGTTTAAAATATAGCTCAGTAATCTGATGGTACATGATAAAAATCTCTTCATCCGGGAATGGCGTTTTCGGGTTTTGCAGGCTCAGTAGAGTATCCAGATGGATATAATCCCAATAAGTTAAGAAATCAGCATATAACAAGCCATCCAGATATGCAGACATATCCTGACCCATTGCTGCATACTTTTCCTGCAGTTTATCCAGTTTTTCCTTTATCTGAGGTGTAAGTTCCATTCTAATATAAAACCCTGAATTTTATGGTGTGCTCAATCTTTTTTAACGATTTAAACAACTGCTTGTCGTATTGTGCATTTATATCTGTAATCACGTAACCAATTTCAGGGTTAGTCATCAAAAACTGACCCACAATATTAATATCATGCTTGGCAAAAACAGTATTTATTTTAGCCATAATACCCGGTACGTTCTTATGAATGTGTATTAACCTGTGCGATTTCTCGATTCTTGGCAATTGCAGGTTCGGGAAATTACTGCTAAGGTAACTGGTACCTGTATTCATAAAATCGATCATCCTTTTTGGAATGAAATCGATATTACGTGGGTTGTGTTTTGGATCTTCAAAAACAACAACGCCCTGCTCAGTACAGGTAGCTATATCAATTTTGTTTTTTGTATTGCCAAGATAACCTATAGTTTTAAGCTTAACCGCTCTTTTTAATTTCTCAAGCTCAATCTTTTCACCATCTGCCAACAACATCATGTGTACATCAGCTACATATTTCTCTTCAAAAGTAGTTTTGTGGCGAACAGAGAAACCATCTTTTTTCAGTAACTCAATGCTCAATGGGTCTGCATCACCAATAATCAAACACAGAATCCTGTTTTTAGGATATGATATAGCCCTTGGTAAATTGTTTACATACAAGAACTCGTCAAAGCTTGGCGTAATGTGATCTGCTTTTTTAACAATGCTTTCTCTAGAAATATTCTCAGTAAAAGCATAGAATTTCTTTATCAAGCCACTTTCGCGAAGCTGAAAATCAGAATAGCCATCGCCAATTCCGTAAAGGTCGCCTTCAAGGTTTAGCTGTTGCATCAATTTTACCTTGCCACCTTCTTCACTTAAAGGGTTCGAGTGGTCGTAATCAATTATCTTTCCATCGCCGGTAGTTACAAAAGTATTGGCGTAGATGTTTTCTTTTTTAATGTGGAACTTGCTTACTACCGGAGTAATAAATTCTTTAAAGCCACCTGAAACAATCAAAACTTCATCTGCATGCTTTTTAAAGAATTCGGCATTACGCGAAAAAGAAGCAGAAACTTTTTTCTTTAAATGCGTAATCAGTTGTTTCAAATGATCTTCATTAGCCTCAAGAAGCTTTACTCTTTGAGCCAAACTCTCTCCAAAAGAAAGCTTTCCTTCCATTGCAAGGTTAGTGTAATCTTCAATCTTCTGAAAAATAGCGTCTTTCTCAGGATGTTTTTTAAGAGAGATACGGGCCAGCTCATCTAAAGCCTCTACCTGTGTAAAGGTGCTGTCAAAATCAATGATGTAAATATTTTTCTGCTTCATTTTTAGTTGTTCTTTAACCCTTCGCAAACTTCTTCGATGCTTTGCTTAAGTGGTTTAAATTGTATTCCTATTGTATGCTTTATTTTTTCGTTACTGTATAAGCTTTCGTTTAAGCTGCTTCTTGCTGCGTCGCTTGTTAATGCTGCGGGTTTTCCTGTAAATAGGGATGCCAGTTTTGCGGCTCTCCATGCAATGCCCAGCATCCATGGCTTTGCTTCTTTGGCAGGGGCTTTTACCTTAAAACCCTGTGCAATTTCTCCAAAAAACCGCTGGTAATGATAGTTTTCAGAAGATATGGTGTAACGTTCTCCGCTTTCTTTACTGTTCATTAAAGCAATCATGCTTTTTGCAACATCATAAACATCCACAATTCCTGTTGCACCTCTGGTATAATAAGAAAGACCATCTTTAACCAGCTTAAATATTGCACCGCTGCCTTCAAAACCTGCTCCTGCTCCAATAATTACCGAGGGATTTACAATTACCGCATCTAGCCCTTCTGCTATTCCGCGCCAAACCTCCATTTCACCTTCGTATTTAGAAATGGCATATGAATGTGCTTTTGAATCGTATTCCCAGAAATCTTTTTCGGTAATTAGTTCGCCCTTTTTTGCATTTCCTAACGCGGCAACGGAACTAACATGCACCAACCTAACGTTATTTTCTGCACAAAGGTTAACAATATTGCTGGTGCCTTCAATATTAACCCTTAGCAATTGGGCTTTATCCTTAGGATTAAAAGATACCATGGCTGCGCAGTGGTAAACCTGATCGACACCATCAAAGGCATCCTCAAGTGAAGAAATGTCATTTATGTCCGCAACAAACCACTCAATATCAGCGTTGTTGCTTATTGATTGCGGTATAACAGAGTGCTCGCGTTTTAATGCTTTTACCTTTACACCCGACTCAGTTAATTGATTTATTAATTCTGCTCCTAAAAATCCAGTGGCGCCGGTAACTAATATCATTTCATTTTTTTTAGGATGTTCATTAAAATATGCTCTCAAAAATAGATATTTGATGGCATACATTTATAGTACTATATGTCTTTATCCGATTTTTTTTCACCTTTAAGTACAGACAAATTCTCACCAAAAGCGGGATTTTATACCAGTCAGCTAGGTTTGAAGGCTACTTTTTACACAGATAAATTTCCTGACCTTGAAGAAAATGAATACGATATTGCCATTTTTGGAGTACAAGATGACCGTGCTTCTGTAAATAATGAAGGCTGCGGCCTTGCCCCCGACTATTTTCGTGCCCAGTTTTATAGTTTAAATGAAGGCGCTTATACCAGTAAAATTATAGATCTGGGAAATATAAAAGCTGGTGCCTCAATTTCCGACACCTACGTAGCATTAAAAATGGTAGTGTCTGAATTGATTAAGCTGAACATTGTACCTATAATTATTGGCGGCGGGCAAGACCTTACTTACGCGCAATACCTGGCTTACGAAAGCCTGGAGCAAAAGGTAGATCTGGTGGTTGTAGATAGTAAATTTGACCTTGATGAAGAAGATCAGGAAGGACTTGCTGCCAAATCAGATACCTACTTAAATAAAATACTACTTCACCAGCCAAACTACCTTTTCAACTTTAGTAATATTGGTTACCAAACCTATTATGTGAATCAGGAAAGCTTAAAGGTAATGAGCAAGCTGTATTTTGATGTGCACCGCTTAGGTGAATTTGCAGATGATATCAGTTTAACCGAACCGATTGTTCGTAATGCCAATATGCTCAGTTTCGATATTGGCGCAATTCGCTCATCTGATGCTGCGGCAAATGCAAATGCAGGGCCAAATGGCTTTTATGGCGAGCAGGCTTGCCGCATTGCCAGATACGCAGGGATGAGTGATAAGCTTACCTCTATCGGTTTCTATGAATTTAATCCTGCCTTCGATACCAACGGGCAAACAGCCATGCTGCTGGCTCAAATGGTTTGGTATTTTGTTGATGGCTATTACAACCGTAAAAAGGATTTTCCGCTTACACCAAAATCTCAATACCTGATCTACAGAGCCAGTTTAAATGACGGAACAGGAGAGATGTTGTTTGTTAAAAGTAAAAAATCAGATAGGTGGTGGATGCAGGTCCCTTACCCTACAGGAATCTCAAAGAATGAACGATTTCACTTAGTACCATGTCGTTACGATGATTATACGACTGCTGTAAATGGCGAAATGCCTGATCTCTGGTGGCGCACATTCCAGAAACTATTATAATTTTACATTTTTTATTGCGTTATGTAGGGGCTTGAATTTATATTTGAGTGCAGGCATACTATTATATATATAATAAATTGTACCAATGCTTGTTAAAATTAAAGAACACAATATGAGGAAATTATTAATTACTGCAGTTTGTTTATTGCCTGTTGCAGCTATGGCACAAGGAAAATTCACATTGCAGGCCAAAGTTGGGAACTTAAACGCCCCGGCCAAAGCATTTTTATATTATAAAACAGGAAGTACCCAGGTTGTGGATTCAGCCGTTATTGCGGGAGGTAAGTTTTCGTTTACCGGCCCCTTAACCGGAATATCACAGGCGGCAATTAGAGTTGTTCATGATGATAAAGCTCCTGCCCCAGCAGATCCGGCAGCTGTTGATTTATTTAGATTTTACCTGGAGCCAAAAACGGTTGCAGTTAATTCGGCTACCGATTCTGTTAAACATGCCGTAGTAAAAGGTTCTGCTGTAAATGATGATGATGCTAAGTATAAAGCCATAACAAAATCTGTTATGGATAAAAACGCTGCGTTAGAAGCGGAGTATAAGCGTAAAACTGATGAAGAGCGTAAGGATGAAAACTATATAAAAACTGTGCAGGCACGTAGCGAAGCACTTCAAAAAGAGTTTATAGATATTAATAAACAGTTTTATTTAGCTAATCGCGATTCTTATGTTGCTCTGGTAGCATTTGCAGGTACAATAGGGCCTGATGCTAACCCAACCGTTGTGGAGCCTGATTTTAATAAATTCTCTGCTGAGGTTAAAGCTACTGATCTTGGTAAAAGCATAGCCGAGATGTTATCATCATTAAAGAAAAATAATGTTGGTTCGTTGGCAATGGATTTTACTCAAAATGATGTAAACGATAAGCCTGTTAAATTATCTGATTTTAAAGGGAAGTATGTGTTGCTTGATTTTTGGGCTTCATGGTGCGGACCTTGCAGAGGCGAGAATCCGAATGTAGTTAAGGCATACAATACTTATAAAGACAAAAACTTTACGGTTCTAGGTGTTTCTCTGGATAAACCTGGTCAAAAAGAAGCCTGGTTACAAGCTATTAAAGATGATGGCTTAACATGGACTCACGTATCAGACTTGAAGTTTTGGGATAATGCCGTTGCCAAGATGTATGGTATCCGTGGTATTCCTGCAAATTATCTGATTGACCCAACCGGAAAAATCATTGCAAAGAATGTAAGAGGAGAAGAATTACAAAGCAAACTTGCGGAAGTATTAGGCGCTCCAAAAACTAAATAAGACCTGCTTAATTGGTTGCCAATTTTGGGGGGAATTCCTGTGGAAATTGGGGGTTTATACAATCGTTATACAATCATTACGCATTGCAAATACAATAGTGAATTGGTTAAAGAACGTGTAGTTGTTGATTAACGAATGCATGTCATCTCGACGATAAGATAAAAGAACAGGGTGTGTCATGATTTATGACACACCCTGTTTTTTTACCGTATAAGGAAGATTCCTGCTCCCTTATACTAAGTCAAAACCAATATCTTCTCTAAAATACTTGCCGTCAAAATAGATGCGGGCAGCATCGGCTGTTGCCGATTGTAATGCATCAAACTGGCTATCTTGTAAACTGCTAACTGCAATAACACGACCGCCGTTTGTTTTTACAACACCACCTTCAAGTGCTGTTCCGGCATGAAATACCAAAGATTGGCGTACATTGTCAATACCGGTAATGGCTTTACCCTTTTCATATTCTCCAGGATATCCGCCCGCAACAATCATTACGGTTGCAGCATTTTTAGGGCTGATATTTAATTTATATCCTTTTAATTTCTGTTTGGCTGTTGCAAGAAAAAGTTCTACCAGATCATTCTCGATTCTTGGAACTACACTTTCCGTTTCCGGATCGCCCATGCGGCAGTTGTATTCAATTACAAAAGGTTTTTCATTTACTTTAATTAAACCGAAGAAGATGAAGCCTGTATAGTTGATTTTATCTTTCTTTAAACCGCTAATGGTTGGAATGATAATATCACGTTCAACTTCGTCTAAAAATGCTTTGCTGGCAAAAGGAACCGGAGATACCGAGCCCATACCACCAGTATTTAGGCCAGTATCTGCTTGCCCGATACGTTTGTAATCTTTTGCTTCAGGAAGTATCACATAGTTTTCGCCATCTGTAAGTACAAATACCGAAAGCTCTATGCCACTTAAAAACTCTTCAATTACTACTGTAGTTCCGGCTTCGCCAAACTTGCCGCTAAGCATTAATTTTAATTCTTCCTGTGCTTCTTCGGTATTATCTATAATTAAAACGCCTTTTCCTGCTGCCAATCCATCGGCTTTTAATACCACCGGAAGGGGATGAGATTGCAGGTAAGTTAAACCTTCTTCTAAAGTTTTGCCGGTAAAAGAACGCGAACTTGCTGTAGGAATACCATGGCGTGCCATAAATTGTTTAGAAAAATCTTTACTGCCTTCTAAAATTGCACCTTCTTTTTTTGGCCCGATAACCGGGATTTTTGATAAACTTTCATCCTCAGCAAAAAAATCATGAATACCATTTACAAGAGGTTCTTCGGGGCCAACTACTACCAGTTCTATGTTTTCTTTAAGAACTAATGCTTTTACGGCTTCAAAATTATTGATGTTAAGATTTATGTTTTTTCCATAAACTCCTGTACCACCATTACCAGGTGCAATAAATAATTGAGAGCAAAGAGGAGACTGGCTCATTTTCCAGGCAAAGGCACTTTCTCTTCCTCCTGATCCTAATAGTAAGATATTCATCTATATATGATTTAATTGTTGGGTCTGTGTGGGCAAATATACCGCTTTAGCTAAATTATCACAGGCTAAGTTTAAATTAGGCATAAAATATGCTTAGAAAAGGTTGTTTGTCAATAGATTTCGGTTTGTAAAAGATTAAAATTAGATTTGCCGCCAACATGAGACACATTGTTACTTTATCACTTGTATTTTTTAGTCTTACCCACTTGGCCAAAGCCGAGCGGGTTGAGGGGCTAAGACTTATAACCGAAAAGTACTGCAATAAGCAGCAGGTGAACACAGAACAGGCAACTGTTCGCTCAAGTCAGCCTGACGATTCGAGGTATCCTTTTTTCTTATCTTATAGTGCTTTAACTACTATAGGAGTACTTCCTGAAGCACATATCATTAAATATAGGGCTCATAATCAAAACATCTTAAACCTTACCATAAGGGAACAGCCCAAGAATAACAGTCCCTAATTTTAGCATTCATCGTTATCCTGACCTCACAGAAGCTGTGAAGCAAATTTATTTCAGGATCTCGCACATGCCTCAATTCCTGCTAAACCGGAATTCTGAAAATAAACTTAGGATGACGCGAAGCGAAAACATTGAGCGCACTGACAACTGACATTCTGGCTTACAGCCCGGTAATGGCTTGGTTGTTGTAATTTTATCAGTTTTAATAATAGTAATAAACAAACACAAGTATACATGTTAGGATTTTTAGCCAAAGTTTTTGGAAGCAAATCAGAAAGAGATATTAAGGCATTACAGCCTATAGTAGTCAAAATAAACGAAGAGTACGCAAAATTATCAGCACTAAGCAATGATGAACTGCGTAATAAAACAGTTTATTTTAAAGATGTTATCGCTAAAGCGTTAGCAGAAATAGATGGAAAAATAAGCGGGTTAAAAACCGATGCTGAAAGCCAGGAATTGTCATTGCCTGAAAAAACAGCTATATACGATCAGATTGATGCTTTAATCAAAGATCGTGATAAGGAATTAGAAGTAGTGTTGTCTGAGATTTTGCCTGCTGCATTTGCAGTGGTAAAAGAAACTTCGAGACGTTTCTCTGAAAATGAGCAACTGGAAGTTACGGCTACTCAGTTTGACCGCGACTATGCTGCCCGTAAAAAGAATGTAACTATACAAGGTGATAAAGCACTTTGGGCCAATAAATGGGATGCTGCAGGTACCGAGGTAGTTTGGAACATGGTACATTACGATGTTCAGTTGATTGGTGGTATGGTATTGCATAATGGTAAAATTGCAGAGATGGCCACTGGTGAAGGTAAAACCTTAGTAAGTACGCTGCCTGCTTACCTGAACGCACTTGCCGGACAAGGTGTACACATCGTAACGGTGAATGATTACCTTGCACGACGTGACTCGGAGTGGAATGGTCCTTTATTTGAGTTCCATGGTTTAAAGGTTGATTGTATCGATAAACATGAACCAAACTCTCAGGAACGCAGAGACGCATACCTTGCTGATATCACTTATGGTACCAACAATGAATTTGGTTTCGATTATTTGCGTGACAATATGTCGCAAACTCCTGATCAGCTGGTACAACGCAAGCTACATTTTGCAATGGTGGATGAGGTCGATTCAGTTTTAATTGATGATGCCCGTACGCCATTAATTATATCAGGACCTGTTCCTTTTGGTGATCAGCATGAATTTCATGAGCTAAAACCACGTATTGAGCGTTTGGTTACTGCTCAGAAAGAATATGTTACCAAAGCTTTAAACGAAGCAAAAAAATTAATTAATGATGGTAAAACCGGTACAGAAGAGGGCGAAGGTGGTTTAGCACTTTTACGCGCGCACCGTGGTTTGCCTAAAAATAAAGCATTGATCAAGTTCTTAAGTGAGGGTAGTGTAAAACAAACCTTATTGAAAACTGAAAACCATTATATGGCAGATCAGTCTAAGAATATGCCTAAAGTAGATTCGGAATTGTTCTTCTATATTGATGAGAAAAACAACCAGGTTGAACTAACTGAGAAAGGTATCGAGCTGATCACGAAATCTGGTGAAGACCACAATTTCTTTGTGTTACCTGATGTAGGTACTGAGATTGCTGATATCGAAAAATCATCATTAACCAGTGAAGAAAAAATAGCTCAGAAAGATGCTTTAATGCGCGACTACTCTATTAAGGCAGAGCGTATCCACTCTGTAAACCAGTTGTTGAAAGCATATACTTTATTTGAGATCGATGTTGAATACATCATTGATGAAGGTAAAATTAAAATTGTAGATGAGCAGACTGGTCGTATTATGGATGGCCGTCGTTATTCAGATGGTTTACACCAGGCAATCGAAGCAAAGGAAAATGTAAAAGTTGAAGATGCTTCGCAAACCTATGCTACCGTTACCTTGCAAAACTTTTTCCGTATGTACCACAAGCTTTGCGGTATGACGGGTACAGCTACTACAGAGGCTGGCGAGTTTTGGTCTATCTATAAACTGGATGTAGTAGAGATACCTACAAACAGAGTTATTTCAAGAAAAGATCATCAGGATTATGTTTACCGTACTGTTCGTGAAAAATATAATGCAGTAGCAGAAGAGATCGTAAAATTAACTGAAGCAGGCCGCCCGGTATTGGTGGGTACAACTTCGGTTGAGATTTCGGAATTACTTAGCCGTATGTTGAAACTGAGAGGTATTAAACATAATGTCCTGAATGCGAAGATGCACCAGAGAGAAGCTGATATTGTTGCTGAAGCAGGACAACCTGGTCAGGTAACCATTGCAACCAACATGGCTGGTCGTGGTACGGATATTAAATTAGGCCCAGGCGTTAAGGATGCTGGTGGTTTGGCAATTGTTGGGACGGAGCGTCATGAGTCTCGTCGTGTAGACAGACAGTTACGTGGTCGTGCAGGCCGTCAGGGAGATCCGGGTTCATCTCAGTTCTTCGTGTCATTAGAAGATAACTTAATGAGGTTATTTGGTTCTGAAAGAATCTCTAACATCATGGTAAGAATGGGTATTGAGGATGGTGAGGTAATTCAGCATTCAATGATCACCAAATCTATTGAGCGTGCACAGAAAAAAGTAGAAGAAAATAACTTCGGTATTCGTAAGCGTTTGCTTGAATATGATGATGTTATGAACTCTCAGCGTTCGGTTATTTATGCTAAACGTAAAAATGCTTTGTTCGGCGAGCGTTTAGATGTTGACATGAGCAATATGGTATTTGATGTTGCGGAAGATATTGTAACTGAATACAAAGAAGAAGGAAATTACGAAGGCTTTAAGCTTGAGGTAATTAAAAACTTCTCTGCAGATACAGCTATTGATGAAGCTGAGTTCAGCTCAAAAGGCGTTCATCATTTAACAGATAAATTATTTGAGGAAGTAACTGCTTTCTATGCAAGAAAATCTGATGCAATTATTGCTCAGGCTATGCCGGTATTAACTCAGGTATATCAGGAGCGTGGTGAGCAGATAGAGCAAATCGTTGTTCCTTTTACTGATGGTGTACGTAGTGTACAGGTTCCTGTAGGTTTGAAAAAGGCAATTGATAACGGTGGTCGTGAGGTTACCAGATCTTTTGAGAAAACAATTGTACTTGCGCTTATTGATGAGTCGTGGAAAGAGCACTTACGTGAAATGGACGAGTTAAAGCAATCTGTACAGAATGCRGTWTACGAACAAAAAGATCCATTGRTSATYTATAAAATGGAAGCWTTYAACYTRTTTAAAAACATGYTWAATGCGGTAAATAAAGAGGTGGTTAGTTTCTTGTATAAAGGTGGAATTCCGGTACAGACAGATCCTAATGATGTAAGGGAAGCTCAGGCTCCAAGACCAGCACCAACCAGATTGAAAATGTCTAAACCTGAATTTAATCAGGCTACAAGTTCAGCTGATGTTGCTCAGATGGAGGATACACGTGAACACGTGCCTCAGCAGCCTATCCGTAAGGATACGGTAATAGGAAGAAACGAACCATGCCCTTGTGGAAGTGGTAAGAAATACAAAAACTGTCACGGTGCAGGATTGTAATTTGTAATAAAGATAAAGAATGCCGATTTTTGTAAAAAAATCGGCATTCTTTTTTTAAAGCCTTGTTCATGAAACTACTATTTGCTGCGTTATTCTGTTGTTCCTATTTTGGTCTGTTTGCTCAAACCAGGGGTCAGGTAACTATAATTAAGGACCCAATGATAGATAGCTTAATAGCAAAACGCATTGCGTTAAATACAAAGGAGCCAGGGACGGGGACTGTACCCTATAAGCCGGGGCCAGTGGTATCGCAGATGGGATATAGGGTTCAGGCATTTTATGGATCAGACAGAAGACAGGTTTTTAATGAGCAATCAAGATTTAATTCACTTTACCCAGCAGTTAATACTTACATCACTTATAAAGAGCCTAACTACTATTTAAGGGTAGGAGATTTCCGGACGCGCCTGGAAGCTCAGCGATTTATGAACGAACTAAGAAGTAATTTTCCTACGCTATTTATATTCAGGGAAAAGATTAATGCACCTAATTTAGAATACAACGATGATCCAGAAAGATAAGATACAGGCACTTTCAAATGATATTTTTGAACAGGTTGTTGGCTACCGTCAGCACCTTCATTCCAACCCGGAACTTTCCTTTAAGGAATTTGAAACTTCAGCATATATTAAAAAGCATTTAACAGATTGGGGTATTCCTTTTTCTGATATGGCCAATACAGGAGTTGTAGGAATTATTAAGGGAGATCTTCCATCTGATAACATCATTGCATTGCGTGCTGATATGGACGCCTTGCCTATATTGGAAGCTAATGAGAAACCTTATACTTCTAAAAATCCCGGCGTAATGCATGCTTGCGGACACGATGTACATAGTTCTTCTTTATTAGGTAGTGCTTATATCCTGAATAGCTTAAAGGCTGAATTTGGAGGTACTATTAAGTTGATATTTCAACCTGCCGAGGAGGTTTTGCCCGGTGGTGCAAGTATTATGATTAAGGAGGGGGTGCTTGAAAACCCTAAGCCGCAATCGATAGTTGGGCAGCATGTGATGCCTCTAATTGATACCGGTAAAGTAGGCTTCCGTTCAGGTATTTATATGGCATCTACCGATGAATTGTATGTAACGGTTCATGGAAAGGGCGGGCATGGTGCACAGCCACATCAAAATATAGATCCTGTATTGATCACTTCTCATATTATTATTGCATTGCAGCAGATTGTGAGCAGAAATGCAGATCCAAGATTACCTTCTGTCCTTTCTTTTGGAAAAGTACAAGCCAACGGGGCAACGAATATTATCCCTAATGAGGTGAAAATTGAAGGTACTTTTAGAACATTAAACGAAGAATGGCGCAAAGAAGCAAAGCGCTTAATGAAAAAAATGGCCGAAGGAATTGCCGAAAGTATGGGTGGAAGCTGTGATTTTAGAATTATGGACGGCTATCCTTATTTGATAAATGAAGAGAAGTTAACAGCTAATACGCGTGCTTTTGCTGAAGATTATTTAGGTAAAGAGAATGTGGTTGACCTGGATATATGGATGGCTGCAGAGGATTTTGCGTATTACTCGCAAGTTACAGACGCTTGCTTTTACAGATTAGGAACAGGAAATAAAGAAAAAGGAACTACCTATTCTGTTCATACGCCTAACTTTGATATTGATGAAGATGCACTAAAGACATCTACAGGATTGATGGCTTATGTTGCGCTTAAGCAGCTGGGTAATTAATAGTATCATGTTATATGCGTTATCCTAGTGCACTCGTCATCCTGAATTTATTTCAGGATCTCGGACATACTACTCAAAACCTGCTCAAACGGGATTCTGAAATAAATTCAGAATGACGAGCGCTTACCAAACCAGGATTACGAACGCTTGACGATCGACTACATAATTAGAATAGATGAAGAAAATACTTTGGTTAGCTGTACTAGTTGGAATTACTTTAAAAGGATCTGCTCAGGAAATAGATCGTTTTAATCCAGATACTATTAAAACCATACAGCTTGATTCGGCCGTAAATATCTCTGCTCAGAAATTTKGTGTAGAGACTTTTATTAACGCCATTATTACTGATGAAAGCTTTTATAAGGCTTTCAGAAATATGAAGAAGTATAATTTCATTGCAGAGAACAACATCTATACTTATAATAAGAAAAATAAGGTAGACGGGCGGATCTATCGCAAGATCAAACATACTAATGAAGGCCCCGAAAAGATGGTATACCTTGCAAAACAGGATACCGGAAAGGTGTACAGAAAGAATGGCAAATACCAATTGTATACGATTGAAATGTTTGACTACATCTTTATGAATGCTTACAAAACTGAATTTTCGGAAGAAGATTCAAAGGGAGGAAAGGCAGATGGTGCAAATGCAGGGTATAAGGATAAATTAAAAACATTGATCTTTGCTCCGGGAAAACCAATTAAAGGCTTGCCTTTTATTGGTAGTAAAACAGAAATTTTTACTGCTAATATGCGACAGTATTACGATTACAGCTATTACAGCGGGACATATCTGGATTCAATTCCGGTATACCGTTTTAAGGTGACGGTGAAGAAGGATTTAAGCAACGGAACCAAAGAAGGCCTAATGATAAAGGAGCTTACTACTATTTTTGATAAGCGCACTTTCGAAATACTGGGCCGTTATGTAGATATGAAATACAGCAATATGCTGTTTGATTTTAATGTGCAGATGAATATCGAAACCAGTTATTTCGGCGACGAGAAACTGCCCACCAAAATCTCTTATCAGGGGAATTGGGACTATCCTTTAAAAAAGGAAGAACGCGCCAGCTTTTTAATTGTACATAAGGATTATCACCTTGGAAAAGGAAAGTAATTTTTTAACTTCGTAAGAAGCTCTTTAAGCTTTTATTTTTAAAAGATTATAACAATGAAAACTTACTTCAAATCACTGACGTTACTGTCTGCATTTCTTATGGTATTACTTTTCTCTGCTATGAATAATAAACCCAAAAAGATCATCTTCTTTGGAGATTCTATTACTCAGGCCGGCGTTGAGCCGGGTGGGTACGTTGACCTAATAAAAAAGGCGCTTGACCCTGCAAAATACGAGGTTATAGGTGCAGGCATTGGTGGTAATAAGGTATATGACCTTTATCTTCGAATGGAAGAAGACGTGCTGAACAAAAAACCAAATCTGGTAGTAATTTACATAGGGGTTAATGATGTATGGCACAAGCAGTCGAGCAGAACAGGAACAGATTACGATAAGTTTATTAAGTTCTATCAGGCATTGATAAATAAGATTCAGGCAAATGGTGCCAAGGTTGTTCTTTGTACCCCGGCAGTAATTGGTGAGAAAAAGAATGGCGTAAATGAGATGGATGGAGATTTGGATAAGTATTCTGGTGCTATAAGAGAACTCGCTGCTAAGAATAACCTCCCACTTTGTGATTTGAGAGCAATATTTAAGACTTATAACGCTGAGCATAATACCGAAGATAAAGACAAAGGAATTTTAACTTCTGATGGCGTGCACTTGAATGAAAAGGGCAATCAGACTTTAGCAGAAAAGTTATTGCCATTGGTAAAATAGATTTCAGCATTTTGCTGCATTTGGAAGAGAGGATAAATAATAGGGAATGATTGATCAGGATACCATAAACAAAATCACGGAAACCGCTCGTATTGAGGAGGTGGTTGGTGATTTTGTGACTCTAAAGAAGCGTGGCTCAAGTTTAATTGGAAATTGTCCATTTCACAATGAGAAAACCCCTTCGTTTCACGTGTCGGTGGCCAAGGGGATTTATAAGTGTTTTGGGTGTGGTAAAGGGGGCGATTCTGTTCACTTTATTATGGACCACGAAAAGTACTCCTACCCGGAGGCACTTAAATTTCTGGCCAATAAATATAATATCGAAGTAGAGGAGACTGTTCAGTCGCCTCAAAATATAGAAGCACAGAATGCCCGCGAGAGCTTGTACATCGTTTCTGAGTACGCTGCAAATTACTTTGCCAATGAGCTGTGGACAGGTGAGGATGGCCGGGCAATTGGCCTAAGTTATTTTAAGGAGCGTGGTTTTAGAGAGGATATTTTAAAGAAATTCCAATTGGGTTATTCGCCCGATGCCTGGGATGCTTTGATCCAGAGTGCTGTTGGAGCAGGTCATAAAGAAGAATATCTGGAGAAAACGGGCCTTGCAATCAGGAATGATAAAGGCAGGCTGTATGACCGTTTCAGAGGTCGGGTGCTGTTCCCAATTCATAATTTTACCGGAAGGATAATTGGTTTTGGTGGCAGGACATTAAAAACAGATAAAAATGTTCCTAAATATGTAAACTCACCGGAAAGCGATATTTACCATAAATCTAACGTGCTTTATGGTTTGTTTCATGCAAAGAAGGCAATTAGAGATGCAGATAACTGTTATCTGGTTGAAGGTTATGCAGATGTTTTAGCTGTTCACCAAGCCGGCATAGAAAACGTGGTGGCCTCGTCGGGAACATCATTAACTACCGAACAAATAAGGCTGATTGGTAGGTTCTCGGAAAATGTTACCATTCTTTATGATGGTGATGCTGCGGGTATTAAAGCCTCTCTGAGAGGTTTAGATATGATCCTTGAAGAAGGATTGAACGTTAAGGTTGTGCTTTTTCCGGATGGGCATGATCCTGATTCTTACATGCATCATGTTGGTTCGGGAGAGTTTAAAAAGTACATAGAAAATAACCGTAAGGATTTTATTCTGTATAAAGCCAGCATCCTGTTAAAAGAGGCTGGGACTGATCCTATAAAAAGGGCAGGTATTATTAGGGATATTGTAGAAAGTATCGCTAAAATACCTGACGACATTAAAGCTTCTGTTTTTATTAGAGAATGCAGTGGTTTGTTGCAGGTTGAAGAAAGGATATTGCTTTCTGAACTGAATAAAATCAGGGCCGCCAAATTTAAAAAAACAAGTGGGGGCAACCAACCTCAGCAGTCGCAATACCAACAAAACCCATATCAGCAAGATGGGCCGCCTGATAATCTGTTTGAGAACCCTGGAGAGTCGGCCGGACCTGCAGAGCAGGTAGAAACAGCGGATACAAATCTAATACAGGAACGCGAGATCATTCGGCTACTACTGGCATTTGGTCATGAGCTGGTTACCTGGGATAAGATTGACAATATGTATATTGGTTCTTTTATTATACAGAACTTAGCTGATGTTACTTTTGAGGATGAGATATGTAAACTCATTATTGACACATACAGAGAAGAAATAGAGAACGGTCATTTGCCGGTTGCCAGTCAGTTTATTAAAAGTGGAGACAGGCGGATTGTTGATCTTGCCATCACATTATCAACCTCACCCTATTCACTAAGCGAGAATTGGGAAAACAGACATAATATTTATGTTAGAGATGAGAGCATAAACTTAAAAGCAACAATTTTTGGTGGGCTCTATCATCTTAAAAAGAACAAAATTGGCAAGATGCTTACCGATATTACAAAAGAACTTGCAAGTGAAACCGACCCGGTAAACCAGGAGATTTTGATGCAGCGCCACATGATGATAAAGGGTGTAGAGCGGGATATTTCTAAGTACCTTGGAACTGTTATATTAAAGTAATGGCCAGTCACAACGATTTAGGTAAACGAGGAGAAGATATTGCTAAAGAGTATTTAGAAAATCTGGGTTATCGGATACTAAAAATGAACTGGATGTACGGTAGAGCGGAGGTTGACGTTATAGCTAATGAGGAAGGGACAATAATTTTTGTTGAAGTAAAAACAAGAAGTTCGACAGATTATGGTGAGCCTGAAGATTTTGTAAGCATTAAGAAGGAAAGACAACTTGAGTATGCTTCATCTGCCTACATTGAAATGAATAACAACCAAGGTGAAATTCGTTTCGATATTATTGCAATTGTTTTTGAAAATAAACACCTTTATAAAATTAATCATATTGAAGATGCATTCTGGCCAAGTTAAAAATAACACCAATTTCTTTAAGGTAATACCAATCCTTTCTCTACTATTTAGCGTTTCATTTATCTTTTCTTGTAAGAATGAACCTTCTGTTTCTGTAGTTGGGTTTAAAGCACCCGAACAAGGGCAAATGTTTGGTTTGGGTGATGAGGTAAAAGTGKAACTCGATGTTCCAAAAGACAACCAGATTAAATCAGTTACTTACCAGGTAGATGGTAAAACTGTTGAAACAAAGAACGGCACAGAGGCCATAAGTATAAAAACAAAAGGACTGGCCGTAGGATATAAGATAATTACAGCAATAACTGATGATGGGAGTAAAAAAGATACTTCGACAATTAATATTGTGTTAAGGTCGGGATTAAACCCTGAGCTGCTAACTTATAAAATTGTTAAGACTTATCCGCACGATACTTCATCATATACTCAGGGACTGGAATACCATAATGGGAGATTACTGGAAAGTACTGGTGAGAACGGTTTCTCGACATTAAGATGGGTAGATTTAGCAACTGGCAAGGCTGTGCAAAAGATAGATCTTGACAAGCAATATTTTGGAGAAGGATCTACACTTGTAGACGATAAGATTGTAATGTTAACCTACAAAGCGAATTCCGGGTTTGTATATGATGCCAAGACCTTTAAACAAATTGGAACATTTCCTTATCAAACCAGCAGAGAGGGTTGGGGTTTATGTTATGATGGTAAGCAGTTGATCATGTCTGACGGTACAAACCGACTTTATTTCATGAATAAGGATACCTATAAAGATGAACGTGTAATTGATGTTTATGATAACCTTGGGGCAGTTGATTCTATTAATGAGCTTGAATATATAGACGGAAAAATCTACGCAAATATTTATCAATACAATTATTTAGTAGTAATCGACCCTAATACAGGGATTGTTGAGAAGAAAATAGACTTGAGCGGATTGTTGCCAAAGGGATACTTTAAAACAGAAGATAGTATTTTAAATGATGTTTTAAACGGTATAGCCTGGGATAAACAAGATAAGCGTCTATTTGTTACAGGAAAGAAATGGCCGAAGTTATTTGAAATAGCGTTAGTTCCTGTAAAAAAGAACTAACGCTATTCTTTAATTATTTAGCAGGTGCATTATTAGACTTTGCAACGGGCTCGCTAATGAAGCCGTTGAATGCAATGGCTTGTCTGTAGTTACTGGTTACGTTAAGCACTGCGTATCCTTTTTCTCCAACACTTAGCGTAAGTGATTGTACATCTTTGGTGTCTTTTGGTCTAATGGTTATTAGCCAGCCACCTTTTTTCCTTTTCTCGGTTTTGTAGGTGAAATCTTTAGATTTAAATTTAATGCCTGAGTCGTTAGGATTTAAATTTGCACTGTATGCCCTGCCGTAGTAAGGTAAATATGCTTCTACACTATCTTTAGCTATTGTTAGCGTATATTGGGATCCACTAAGCTGAATTGCTCCGCTTCCCTGCCCTCCCGGAAATCTTTGGAGAACCTTATTAAGATCCATATTTGCCATTGGTAATGCTGTTGTAGCGTTAAATACCAAAGTTTTGGCTTCTACCAGTCTTGCGGTGGTTTCTTTATCCGTTTGGGCAGAAACCTGTATCGCGATGAACATGATAACCAACAGTAATGTGTTTTTAAGCGTTTTCATGATGATTTACTTTAAATGTGTTTTATATCTCAATTTACAAATAAAATAGCATTAAACCTTTTTAATCATAAAATATGATCATGCTACTCTGTTGGGTTAGAATAAATTAACATTAAAAGGTTTAATGTGATCATTTAAGTAAATACACAAACTAAGTGTTCAATACTTAACTTCTCCAGGCTTTGTATTGATTGATCAATCCGTTTGTAGATCCATCATGAGAAGAAACATCATTATTGTCTTGCAGTTCAGGTAAAATACTTTTTGCTAATTGTTTACCAAGCTCAACACCCCACTGATCAAAGCTGAAGATGTTCCATATAATGCCTTGTACAAAGATCTTATGCTCATAAATAGCTATAAGACTTCCTAAGCTAAATGGTGTAACTTTCTTTAATAAGATAGAGTTGGTCGGTCTGTTACCTTCAAATACTTTAAATGGCGCCAGTTTGTCAATCTCTTCGTCTGACTTACCTTCTTTTTTAAGTTCTGAAACTACCTGCTCTTTGGTTTTTCCATTCATTAAAGCTTCTGTTTGAGCAAAGAAATTCGATAAAAGAATTGGATGATGATCGCCGATAGGGTTTAAACTTTGTGCAGGGGCAATAAAATCGCAAGGGATTAAGCGTGTTCCCTGGTGTATTAATTGATAAAAGGCATGCTGACCGTTCGTACCAGGCTCACCCCAAATGATTGGGCCGGTTTCATAGTTTACATCATTTCCATTTCGATCTACATGTTTACCGTTACTTTCCATATCGCCTTGTTGGAAATAAGCCGCAAAGCGGTGCATGTATTGATCGTAAGGTAAAATGGCCTGAGTTTCGGCATTAAAGAAGTTGATATACCAAACGCCTATAAGACCTAATAAAACGGGGATATTGATCTCAAATTCTGAAGTTTCAAAATGTTGATCTGCGGAATGTGCTCCAGCTAATAATTGTTTAAAGTTATCGAAACCTATACTCAATGAAATTGGTAATCCGATTGCACTCCATAGAGAATATCTTCCACCAACCCAATCCCAGAATTCGAACATGTTTTCAGTATCAATTCCAAAAGCAGAAACGTCTTTTGCATTGGTTGATAAGGCAGCAAAGTGTTTTGCAATGTCATTAGCTTTTGCACCTTTTTCCAGAAACCAGCTTCTTGCAGTATTTGCATTGGTCATGGTTTCCTGCGTAGTAAACGTTTTTGAGGCAATCAGGAACAATGTAGTCTCAGGATTAACCTGTTTTAAAGTTTCTGCAATGTGGGTGCCATCTATATTTGATACAAAATGCATGTTTAAATGATTTTTGTATGCCTTTAAAGCTTCGGTAACCATTACAGGGCCTAAATCAGAACCTCCAATACCAATATTAACAACATCAGTTATCACTTTGCCAGTATAGCCTTTCCAGCTTCCGGAAATGATGGCATTACTGAATTTTTCCATTTTTGAAAGCACCTGATGGACGTCCTTAACAACGTTTTTGCCATCTACTAAAATTTCACCGTCGGCAGGTTCGCGTAATGCGATGTGCAATACTTGTCTGCCCTCTGTCTGGTTAATTTTATCTCCACTAAACATTGCCTTTATTGCTTCATCTAATTTGCATTCTCTGGCTAATTGAATGAGCAGAGCTATAGTGGTATCGTCAATTCGGTTCTTCGAATAGTCGACCAAGATATCTTCAAATATTAAGGAGAATTTCTCAAATCGGCCTTCATCTTCTGCAAATAGCTGTTTTAAGCTTTTTTCATTGATGTTAATAAAGTGATCGGCCAGGTATTTGTAAGCGGCGGTTTCTGTAAAGTTTACTGTTGGAAGCATAATAATTAGTGTTTTTGTAAATGTAGCGGTTTATTTTATTTCACAAAATTTGATTGCAGAGATTTAATATTTTAATGATAAACATAGTTTCATCGGAAGTTCATACAAGAGAATTATTTTAGCTATATTTAAATATAATAGGCAATCCATTGCCATAAAAAAACTAGCTATGATTGAAAATTTAAAACAATTGGTAACAGAAAATGTTCAGGACGCTATTGTGAATAATAGTGCAGTTCCGAATGAGCAAAATGACGCAGCAATTGAAGCCGCATCAGGTTCTATTATTGATGCGCTTAAAGAAAAGCTGTCATCAGGAGATATTGGAGGTTTAGTAGATACATTTAAAAATGGAGGTACAGGTTCAGTTGTTGATCAGGCGTCATCCGGTTTTACAGAAAAACTGGCGGGGTTGGGTATCAACATGGAATCTGCAAAAAGTATTGCTGCTTCTATTATTCCTACAATAATGGAAAAATTTGTAAATAAAACTAACGATCCAAATGATAATTCATTTAATATTAAAGACGTATTAGGTAACCTTGCAGGGCCGGATGGTAAATTCGATCTGTCGGATATTACAGGAATGTTTACAGGAAATAATGATGGTGCGACTGGGGCAGAGGGTAAAGGAGATGGAATTGTAGATAAACTAAAGGGGCTTTTTAATTAATTCTCCCTCTTTTAACAAATGGCTATTTAAACATTGTTTAAGTAGCCATTTGTGTTTTATATTATATATTTGTGATTATGACTAAAGAACAAATTCAGGATTTAAGGGACAGAGTAGCGTCGCTGAGGAGGTACCTTTGACGTTGAAAACCGATTAGAAGATATTCGTATTGAGCAGGAGCTTACCCTGCAACCAAATTTTTGGGACGACCCAAAGAAAGCAGAAAAACATATTGCTGAAATCAATTCGAAAAAAGTGTGGACTGATGGCTGGCAGCACGCCAACAGCCTGATGGAAGATACCCAAGTGCTTTTCGACTTCTGGCAGAGCGGAGATGCCACTGAAGCAGAAATGCAGGAACAGTTTGATCTCTGTGTAAATGCCATAGAAGATCTGGAGCTGAAAAATATGCTCAAAACCAAAGAAGATCAGCTGAATGCAGTAATGCAGATTACCGCGGGTGCCGGAGGTACAGAAAGCTGCGATTGGGCTTATATGTTAATGCGTATGTACTTAATGTGGGCTGAGAAAAATGGATACAAGGTAAGTGAGCAGGATTACCAGGAAGGTGAGGTAGCGGGTGTTAAAACAGTTACAATTGAAATCTCGGGTGAATTCGCCTATGGGTATTTAAAGGGAGAAAATGGGGTACATCGCCTTGTCAGAATCTCTCCATTTGATTCCAATGCGAGAAGACATACTTCTTTTGCCTCGGTTTATGTATATCCACTGGTTGATGACACCATAGAAATTGAAGTAAAGGATTCGGAGATAGAGTTTGAAACGTTCCGGTCGGGTGGTGCCGGGGGCCAGAATGTAAACAAGGTAGAAACTGCAGTTCGTTTATATCATAAACCTTCGGGAATCATTATTAAGAATCAGGAGTCGCGTTCACAGCTTCAGAATAAAGAAAATGCTATTCGCTTATTGAAATCGCAGCTTTACGAGATCGAGATGCGCAAGCGTATGGAAGCTACAGCCTTGGTAGAAGGAAGTAAGAAAAAGATAGAGTGGGGCTCGCAGATCAGGAGTTATGTGCTGGATGACAGGAGGGTGAAGGATCATCGGACCAATTACCAAACCTCAAACCCGCAGGCTGTGCTGGATGGGGATATAAACAACTTTTTAAAAGCATACTTAATGGAATTTTAAAGATGAAATATTTTACCTCGTTATTAATGATACTGATGTGTACAGCTAATTTGAATGCTCAGGAAATAGTTAAATTATATCCCGGCGTAATACCGGGATCAAAACCAGCACCTGCAGATTTTAAAGAGACCGCTCCTGTTGGAGATGACGGAATTATACGGATCAGTAAAGTATCTGAACCAACGCTTACTGTATTTTTACCTTCAAAGGAAAAGGCTACTGGAGCAGCTGTTATCATTTGCCCGGGCGGGGGCTATGGTATTTTGGCTATTAATCATGAGGGGTATAATGTTGCAAAGCGATTTAATGATATAGGTGTAGCTGCATTTGTGCTGAAGTATCGCTTACCTAATGATGCAATAATGGTTGATAAATCATTTGGGCCATTGCTGGATGCAGAACAGGCTATCTATCTGGTAAGGGGGCAAGCTAATAAATGGAACGTTGATCCAGCAAAAATTGGTATTATGGGCTTTTCTGCAGGTGGCCACCTTGCTTCGACATTAACGGTTCACTACAATGATGTGAAAATTGAGAATAAAGAGAAGCTTAGCCTGAGACCAGATTTTTCTATCTTAATTTATCCGGTTATTTCATTTATTGAATCACCACATACAGGTTCTGCAAATAATCTGGCAGGTGCTAATGCAACGCAGGCACAAAAAGAATATTTTTCCAATGAGAAACATGTAACGCCACAAACACCACCAACATTTTTAGTTCATGCTAATGATGATAACGGTGTGCCGGTACAAAATAGTATTATTTTTAATCAGGCATTGGTGGCTAACAAGGTTAAGGCAGAGATGCATTTATATCAAGGTGGCGGACATGGTTTTGGTTTGAATAACAAAACCACATCAGACGACTGGTTTGAGCGGCTGACGAATTGGATGAAAAGTAATAAGTTTCTATAATTTAAAGCTCAGTATTTGCCAGAATATCCTGTAATTCCTTAAGCTCTTCAACCTTTTCTTTTGAACCCAGATTCTCATAAGCAGATATCAGGTTGCGGATAACACGCCTGATGATCTCTACGTTGCTGCAGGGTGCGTAAAATCCTGGAAGAGGGTCGAGGTTTAGCTGTCGGAGAAACTGATCAACGTCGTGTTTACCAAATATGGCCCCCTTGTTAAATGCGTTAATGTAAAAAAGAACTCCAAATTCCTGTTCTTCGCGCTTACTTTCGTCTATATATCCTAAAATAAAATGCTGAGGCAGGTTTACGCCATATACAGGGATATCCAGTTTTTGCGCAAGTGTAGAATAGATGATGGCAAGCGAAATCTGATTGCCTTTTTTACTTTCCAGTACTTGGTTTATATATGAATTCTGTGGGTCGTGGTGGTTTTTTGTATTTCCACTAAAGCCGTAAATGTTATAAAAGATATGGTTGATGAGTTTTATCTTTTCAATAGAACTCATTTCGTATTGCAATCCTAACCAGATTTCTCTTTTGATTTCTTCAATCTGAAGAATCACCTTATCCTCATCAAGATCAGGATATTGATAGCGGTTAATGACTAAGGCCCCTTGTAACAGATCAAATGCTCCGCTTTGATACCATAAATTAAGATCTTCCTTGACATTTGAAAACTGTATCTTATGTACAATATTTTCTATCCTTTGTTGAAGCAAAGAATCTAATGAATGTTCCCAGGCATTTTCAAGGTAGTCAATGACTTCATTGCCATATTCAAGCAGTCGTCCCTCAACGTGTTGATAGATTTCCTGATCGGGATCATCAAGAAGTTTTACTAAAGCAGTTATTTCTTTAATGTTTTCCATTAAACATACAAATTTGAATGCCTATTTTTGCGGCTATGGTTTTTAACTTTATCAGTGATTATCTGAAGCATCGCTTTACCTCTAAAAGCAGGCATGGTACCCATTCCCCATTTGTTTATAAACTTACGGATGAGGTAATTTACGATTTTAAGTCTAAAAGTGAATATAAAAGCATTGAAGCGCAGAGAAAAAAACTTTTCAATGACGATTCATTAGTAACTGTGACCGATCTGGGTGCAGGTTCTCATTTAAATAAGAACCGAACAAAGAAGGTAAGTCAGATTGCGAAGAACGCATTGAAGAATCCTGCTTTGGCTCAATTGATTTATCGTTTAGCAAAAGACAATAATCCTAAAGCTATTATTGAACTAGGTACTTGTTTAGGCATAACTACGGCTTATTTATCGAAAGCTTGTCCTGAAGCAGATGTTATTACAATTGAGGGTTGTCCGGAAACTGCGAAAGTTGCGCATAATAATTTTAAAGAACTGGATCTTGAAAATGTTGAATTGCAGGTTGGAAATTTTGATGTATTACTTCCTGACGTTATAACTAAAGCAGAAAAGCTTGATTTTGTTTACATTGATGGTAATCATAGAAAAGAGGCTACATTAAATTATTTCAATTGGTGCTTACCTAAGATTCATGAAAACTCCCTGCTCATATTTGATGATATATATTGGAGTAAAGGAATGAAGGAAGCCTGGCAAGAAATTAAGAATCACCCGGAGGTTGTTGTTACAATTGATTTGTTTTGGATAGGGTTGGTTTATTTTAGAAAAGGACAGGCTAAGGAGCACTTTAAGATAAAGTTTTAAAATGCTTCAGCTAAACTGATGTAAAAACCGGTTTGGCGTTTTTCATTTGCGCGTTTTTCGCCAATACCATAATCAACGCGTACACTTAATCCTTTTTCAGGATCAAAGAAGTAACGCCCACCAGCTCCATATGAAGGTTTAAAACTTTTGATGGATAGGTCGCCATTATCAAATACTTGTCCTGCGCCACCAAATATGACAGCGCCAAACCTGTTGTTGTAACGATAGCGTAACTCTGCCTGGGCGGCAAGTAAATTCCTTTCTCTGTATCGCCCGGTATAGTAGCCCCTCATTATTTCGTCGTTACCCATTTGTTGTAATAAGTAGAAGGGTATGTTCTTGCCTTGCACAGAGTGGAATAATCCATTTACCCCGATGACAAATTTGGGCGATAAGGACCAAAAATTGCGAACATTGGCTTTTATTAAACTTCCTGTGAAATTCTCTCCTCCCCAAAAGTCTGGTGCATATTGATAGGTTACCTTTCCGTAAAAGCCTTTGGTTGTATAGTTGTTAGAATTTCTGGTGTCATATGTCTGGGAAATTCCTGCATAGAATACAGAACCTCCTATTTTGTGGATTAGTGTTTGGTCGGTGGTAAAAATGCCTCCCACTTCTTTATCGGTAAAATGATAGTTTTCAAAGCCAAGAGATAAACCACTGTACATATGAGGTAGGAGTAATTTTTCGGCTTCTAGGCCAACTTTAACATAGCCTTGAATGAGTCTGTCTTCGTTTGCCTCAAGAGTTTCATTGCCTACACCATAAAAATCGAAGGGCATTCTTTTAAAGCGCACTTCAGCAATGTAGTGATGCGTGTTTTGTTTTGTCCAAACATCTCCTTTCAAGGAGATGTTATATTGGCCCTTAGTAGATGCAGAAAGCACAGTTGAAAAATTTGAACTGCGATTTGTAAGGTCTTTCCTGTCTAGATAAGTAGAATAGAGTGCACCAATGCCAAATTCAAGGCCTATTTCTTGTGTATATCTAAAAACCGGAACGGGCATAAAACTAGGCCTGCGTGAGGAATCTGTTTTATTAGATAGATAGCGCTCTATTAGTTTCTTTTGCGCCATTGAACTTAGGGCTATTAAAACAAATACGGTGCACAGGGAAATTCTCTTCATTGGCCTAAAATAGTAGAAAAATTTAATTATCAGTTCTGCCTAGCAACTTTAAGGCCAGTGTTTGAAATTGAATCCTAAAGTTTGGAACTTATCCTAACTAGATTTTTACATGATGAGAAAAGGTCGTTATAAGAAGAAAAACAGTGTTGTTTGTATTGTTAAGATAGAATCTTGCTTTAGATAAGACAGGTAGTCGTACCGGTTTTTAAGGAGAGGTGAAGTACAATTAGGGCATTAAGATTATTTGCCTATTTTTGCGGCAACAAAATTAAGATCAAAATGAGTACAACAAGAGGACCTATATCTCAATTCATGGAGCGCAATTATCTCCATTTTAATGCAGCCGCAATGATGGATGCAGCTAAGGGATATGAAACGCACTTAGATGAAGGTGGTAAAATGATGATCACGCTAGCTGGCGCGATGAGTACCGCAGAATTGGGAATTTCACTGGCTGAGATGATTCGTCAGGACAAAGTATCAATTATTTCATGTACAGGCGCGAATCTGGAAGAAGATATTATGAACCTTGTTGCGCACTCACATTATAAACGAGTTCCTAACTATCGCGACTTGAGCCCTCAGGATGAATGGGATTTATTAGAGAACCATTACAATCGTGTTACCGACACTTGTATTCCTGAAGAAGAAGCATTTCGCAGATTGCAAAAACATATTTATAAAATCTGGAAAGATGCAGACAATGCAGGAGAACGTTATTTCCCGCATGAGTTTATGTATAAAATGTTGTTAAGCGGAGATTTGGAACAATATTATGAAATTGATCCTAAGAATTCATGGATGCTGGCAGCGGCAGAAAAGAATTTGCCAATTGTTGTTCCGGGATGGGAAGATTCTACAATGGGTAACATCTTTGCCTCATATGTGATGAAATCAGAAGTTAAAGCAACTACCATGAAAAGTGGTATTGAGTACATGGGCTGGTTAGCAGATTGGTATATCAAAAACAGCGATGGTAAAGGAATTGGATTCTTTCAGATAGGCGGTGGTATAGCTGGAGATTTTCCTATATGTGTGGTTCCAATGTTGTATCAGGACATGGAAATGGAGAATATTCCATTTTGGAGTTACTTCTGTCAGATCTCTGATTCGACAACTTCATACGGCTCATATTCAGGGGCAGTTCCTAATGAAAAAATTACCTGGGGTAAGTTGGATATAAATACACCGAAATTCATTGTAGAATMGGATGCGACTATAGTGGCGCCACTGATCTTTGCGTGGATATTAAAAATGTAATTTAAATTAACAAGTCCTGCTTTGAAAGTAGGACTTAAAATGGAATCAGTGATTTTTAAAAAAATGCTGATTTTCGTCGTTTAAAGCATAAAAAACGAACTATTTAGATTGATTATAAATTGTATTTACTGTCATTTATTTGTCATTGGTAAGTTAATAAATTTTACTTTTGTGGACGTTTTGGTGAAGGACCTAAGTTTAAAAGCCAATTGCGTTTATAAAGTTTTTTAAAAAATAGCATAAAATACTCATTATGAGGGATATCTCATTGATCGTTAGAAGAGTTTGGAAGTCGGCATTCATGTTTACGGCTCTATCTGTTTTAATCGTTTCTGCAACACAGGCACAAGATGTAGTAGAGGGCCGCAAACTATTTAAGGATAATTGTAATTCTTGTCACCAGTTAGATCGTAACAGTACTGGTCCGGCATTAACAGCAAAACTTAATGAGCTTGATGAAGCTTTTGCAATCAAGTGGATCAGAAACTGGAAAGCGTTAGTTGATGCAGGAGACAAGCAAGCCATAGAGGCTTCTAAGTTCTCAGCTGCGGAGATGACAACATTTCCACGTTTGACTGATGATCAAATTAAAAACATTATAGCTTACGCTAAGGCAGGTGAGCCTAAGAAAGAAGGAGATAAAGCAGCAACAGAAAGTGCTTCTGAAGGTGTTTCCAGTTTTTCAATCGCAGGGGTTGCCGCAATTATCCTGATATCTATTATTGTATTGATCGTTTTAGGTCGTGCGATAAAAATGTTAGAGCGTTTGATACTTCAAAAACAAGGAGTTGTTCTTGCGGAAGAAGATAGCGTTTCTTTAGGTACAGGTGTTAAAAGATTATTTAAGAATAAGAAATTTGTATTTTTCTTCATCCTGGGCTTAATTATAACCTTAGGTTCATTTGGCTGGATGGGTATGTGGGATACAGGTGTTCATACTGGTTACCAACCGGTACAACCGATCAAGTTCTCGCATGAGCTGCACGCAGGTACCAATCAAATTGATTGTCAGTATTGCCATGCTGGTGCATTTAAATCGAAAAACTCAACCATTCCATCTTTGAATGTTTGTATGAACTGTCACAAATCAGTGCAGGCAACAGAGAAATATGATGGCGAGATTTCACCAGAGATTCAAAAGATCTATACTGCCCTTGGATATGATCCGGCAACTATGACTTATGATCACTCAAAAGAAAAACCAGTTGAATGGGTTCGTGTTCACAACCTTCCTGACTTCGCTTACTTTAATCACTCTCAACACGTAGTTGTAGGTGAAGAAGCTATCAGAAAAGAGAAAGGTTTGAAACCTAATGAGCCTGTTTGCTTTGCATGTCATGGTCCGGTTGATACAATGGAAGAGATATATCAATACTCTCCACTTACCATGAAATGGTGTGTTAACTGTCATAAAGACACCAAACTTGAAGTTAAAGGAAATGCATTCTATGATAAGATTATTGAAGCGCATGAGAAAATCAAGAAAGGTGAGAAAATCACTCCTGCAGCTTTGGGTGGTTTAGAATGTGGTAAGTGCCACTATTAATTAGAGTTTAATAAAAAGAACGTTCGATAAACAGTAATATAGCTTAAATGGAAAGCAATAAAAAATACTGGAAAGGCTTAGAAGAGTATAAAAACACTCCGGATTTTGTTGAAAATAACAAAAACGAATTTGCTGAGCCACTTCCAATAGAAGATGTTTTAAATGAAGCAGGGTTAAGTACAGTAACTCCACGCCGTGACTTTTTAAAGGCTTTAGGCTTTGGGTTAGGTGCGGTAACGCTGGCAGCTTGTCAAACTGCTCCTGTTCACAAATCAATTCCTTACCTGGTTAAACCTGAAGAGGTAGTTCCGGGTATACCGAACTATTATGTTTCAAGTTTTAACGGACAAAGTGTTTTAGTTAAAACAAGAGAGGGAAGACCAATTAAAATTGAACCAAATCCTAATGCAGGAACGTTTAATTGTGGTACTGATGCTCAGGCTCAGGCTTCTGTATTGGATCTTTATGATGTTTCAAAACTTAAAGCTCCTGTATTAAAAGATGCAGAGAGTAACTGGGCTGAGATAGATAAGTTTGTACAGGCAGAGTTAAATAAGGCTCAGGCTTCAGGAAAGAAAATTCGTATTGTTTCATCTTCAGTAAGCAGCCCCTCTACTAAAGCGGTTGTTGCTGATTTTACAACTGCTTATCCAACTACTAAGCATGTTCAGTATGATGCTGTTTCTTATACAGGTATTATTAAAGCAAATGAAAATAGCTTTGGTAAAGCTGTTATTCCTAAATATAACTTTGATAAGGCTGATCTGATTGTAAGTTTCGGAGCAGACTTTTTAGGTACCTGGATTAGCGGAGAAGAATTTACTTCACAGTACGTTTCGAACAGAGATCACAAATCTTTGAAAGCTGGTAAGATGTCTCGCCACTTCCAATTCGAAGCTGGTATGAGCTTAACAGGAACAAACGCAGATACCCGTGTACCGGTTAAATTATCAGAAGAAGGACCTGCTTTAATTGCCTTATATAATGCAATTACCGGAAACGCTTTAGCTGGTGCTGCTTTACCTAATAATGTTACTGCTGATAAAGCACTTAAATTAATAGCTAAAGAATTATTACAAAATAAAGGAAAGTCACTTGTAGTTTCAGGTTCGAATGATGTATCTACCCAAATATTGGTAAATGCAATTAACTCGGCAATTGGTAGCTACGGTACTACTATAGATCTTGATAACCCTTGTAAACGTTACGCTGGTAATGACGCAGAATTTGCTGAGTTTATCAACGAAATGAACAGAGGTGAGGTTGCTGCAGTATTTTTCTTAGATAGCAACCCTGCTTATGACGTTGCAAATGCTAAAGGATTTACTGATGGATTAGCTAAAGTTGGTTTAAAAGTTTCTTTCTCTGACAGAAAAGATGAGACTTCAACATTGTGTAATGTAATTGCCATTAACCATAACTATTTAGAGTCGTGGGGTGATGCTAACGCATATGAAGGATATTATTCAATTGTACAGCCAACCATTAACCCTGTGTTTAACTCACGTCAGGCTGAGGAAAGTCTTTTAATCTGGTCTAACGGTCCGGTTAAAGAATATTATCAGTATGTACGTAATAACTGGGAAAAAAGCATTTTACCTGCTTTAGGTAAAACATGGCAAGATGTATTGCAAACAGGGGTTTTTGCTTCGGCATTGAAACCTGCCGGCACATATACATTTAGCTTATCGCTTGCAGCTGTAATACCTTCGATTGTAAATAACAGTAAGGCTTTAGCTAAAGATATCGAGTTACAGGTTTACGAAAGTATTCCGATGAGAGACGGTAAACATGCAAACAATGCATTCTTACAAGAATTACCTGATCCTGTTTCTAAAGTAACCTGGGATAACTACATTGCCTTAGCACCTAAATTTGCTAAAGAATTAGGCTTTAAAGAGTTTGATATTGTTTCGATAAAAGACGATAAAGGTTATGAAATTGAGTTACCTGTGCTTATTCAGCCAGGACAAGCTCAGGGAACAGCTTCTGTTGCTTTAGGTTACGGACGTACAAAGGTTGGTAAAGCTGGAGATAACGTTGGAAAAAATGCTTATCCATTTGTAAGCTTTACTAATGGTACTTCTAAGTATGCAACTACCGTTAAGCTTTCTGGAACAGGAAAAACTGAAGAGCTGGCTCAAACGCAAACTCACCACTCTTTTGAGGGTAGAAATATTATTCGCGAAGCTACTTTTACAGAATATAAAAAGAATCCCGCTGCTGGTTCAGGTAATGACCACGCAAAGCATAAAACTTACGATCTGTGGGATAAATATGAGAAGCCAGGTAACAACTGGGTTATGGCAATCGATTTGAATGCTTGTACTGGTTGTGGTTCTTGTATTGTTGCTTGTAACGTGGAAAATAACATTCCGGTTGTAGGTAAAACAGAGGTACGCAGACGTAGAGAGATGCACTGGATTCGTATTGACCGTTATTACAGCTTTAATGTTGAAGGTGAAGGTCATGCAGAAGAGGCACATGCTCATGGCGAACATGGAAATGGCATCAATTCAGTAACTAAAGAGAAAGAAATTGCTCATTTAGATAACCTTGATAACGTTTCTGTAGTTCATCAGCCAATGCTTTGTCAGCATTGTGATCATGCTCCTTGTGAGACTGTTTGTCCGGTATTGGCAACAGTACACTCATCAGATGGCTTGAACCACATGGCTTATAACCGTTGTGTGGGTACACGTTATTGTGCAAACAACTGTCCATATAAAGTGCGTCGTTTCAACTGGTTTAACTACTGGAATGATTCACGCTTCGATAACTACTTGAATAATGAATTTACTCAGTTGGTTCTTAACCCTGATGTAACTACGCGTTCAAGAGGTGTTATGGAGAAATGCTCTATGTGTATTCAGCGTATTCAAGCAGGTAAATTACAAGCTAAAATTGAAAAACGCCCGTTAAAAGATGGCGATATCAAAATGGCTTGTCAGCAAGCTTGTTCTGCCAATGCAATCATCTTTGGAGATGGCAACGATCCTAACTCGGAAGTATCTAAAGCATTACGTAGTGAACGTATTTACTATGTTTTAGAAGAGATAAACGTACAACCGGGTATAGGTTATATGACAAAAATTAGAAATACAGATACAACAGTACAAGCGTAAGCTGATATTAAAGAAAATAAATTATGTCAGGACATAACGAATCAATATTAAGAGAACCATTAATCACCGGCAAGAATATCACGTATGCAAAAATTACGGACGATATTTTAATGCCAGTTGAGAATAAGCCTAACAGGGCATGGTGGATTGGATTTATAATTGCACTTTGCGGTGCTACCCTTTGGGTAGTAGCTGTGGGGTATACCTTTTGGTTCGGTATCGGAGCATGGGGTTTAAATAAAACAGTAGGATGGGCCTGGGATATTACCGGTTTCGTATGGTGGGTAGGTATTGGTCACGCAGGAACGTTGATTTCGGCGGTATTATTACTTTTCCGTCAGAACTGGCGTAACTCTATTAACCGCTCTGCTGAGGCGATGACCATATTTGCCGTTATTTGTGCGGCTACATATGTTGTATCTCACATGGGTAGACCATGGTTAGCATATTGGGTACTTCCTTTACCAAATCAGTTCGGATCACTTTGGGTTAACTTTAACTCTCCACTAGTTTGGGATATGTTTGCGATCTCTACTTATTTCTCGGTATCGCTTTTATTCTGGTATACAGGTCTTTTACCTGATATCGCGACTATTCGTGACCGTGCAACCGGATTAAGACGTAAAGTTTATTCAATCATGTCATTCGGATGGGCTGGAAACGTTAAGACATGGCAACGATTTGAGGCTGTATCTATCATCTTAGCTGGTATCTCTACACCTCTGGTACTTTCGGTACACACGATTGTATCTATGGACTTTGCAACTTCGGTAATTCCAGGATGGCACACTACAATCTTCCCTCCTTATTTCGTGGCAGGGGCGATCTTCTCAGGATTTGCAATGGTGTTAACCTTATTATTGGTTGCACGTAAAGTATTAGGTCTTGAGAACTACATCACCATGTTCCACATTGAGTCGATGAATAAAATCATTATCTTAACCGGATCTATCGTAGGTGTTGCTTACTTAACAGAATTCTTCATTGCCTGGTATTCAGGTTCTGAATATGAGCAATATGCTTTCATCAACCGTTCAACAGGACCTTACTGGTGGGCATACTGGATGATGATGACATGTAACGTGATTTCTCCGCAGTTGTTATGGTTCAAAAAGATCCGTACCAGTATTGCAGCTACCTGGATCTTATCTATTGTAGTAAATATAGGTATGTGGTTTGAGCGTTTCGTAATCATTGTAACTTCATTACACCGTGATTACCTACCATCGAGCTGGGCTATGTTCTATCCATCTTGGGTTGACGTAAGTGTGTTCGTAGGATCAATAGGTGTGTTCTTTACGTTGTTCTTATTGTTCTTAAGAGTATTGCCTTCTATTGCTATAGCAGAGGTAAAACTATTACTTAAGAGTGCAAGTGAGCAAGCTAAACTGGAGCAGATTAAAGAAGGACATCTTGAAAAAGAACATGTAGCAGAATACATTGAGTCTTTAGAGAAATTTGATAGTGTTAAACAAGAAGATTACGCAAAAATATAACAATGAATAATATCAAATATATTTTAGGCAGTTTTGGTGATCCTGATGAAAYGATGCATGGAATTCAAAAATTGCAGGATAATAACATTAAGATACATGATGTTTATACACCTATGCCAATCCACGGTATTGAGGCAAAGCTTGGTGTTAAACGTTCAAGGTTGGATATAGCAGCTTTCTTTTTTGGAATTACTGGTACAATGACCATGTTGTCATTTGTGTACTTTGCTGCAGCGTATGATTGGCCAATTAACATTGGTGGTAAACCGCATTTCGCATTACCGGATTTTATTCCAATTACGTTTGAGCTTACCATCTTATTTTGTGCTTTTGGTCTGGTTGGTTCTTACTATGCTTCAACCCATTTGTTTCCGGGAAGAGCTCCAAGAGTAATGGATTTAAGAGCAACAAATGACAGGTTTATTATTGCTATTGATGCAAAAGAAAATGCTGAGCACAGTAAGATAGATGATTTATTAAAAGAAGCTGGTGCTTTAGAAGTAAAGTATAATGAAAGGAAGTATGTTAGCTATGAATAGGAATAAAGTAGTTTTAACCTCGTTTTGTATTCTTGCCACTGCTGTTATTTTTTCAGCATGCAGAGATAAACGTAGTACGGGTTTAGAATACGCAAGGAATATGTATGATCCGATTGCTTATAACCCGGATCAGGCAAATAAGAACTTTGCAAATGGACAAACCGCACAAACTCCACCGAAACATACCGCTCCGGTTGGATTTGTTGAGGAAGATGTTTATCCAAATACAAAAGAAGGTTATGAAGAAGCTGGTGTTAAATTGATAAACAGTTTACCATTAACCGAACAGAATCTTTTACAAGGTCAGCATTTATTTAATGCTGGGAACTCATAATTATAATTTAACTGAGCAGTTTGAGTTTACAGGTAAAGCAAAAAACCTAAGCATAATCGCTATAGTAATAGGATTATTGGCTATAGGCTATGGCTTTTCGGCTGAGGCGCTTCACGAGCGTACTTTTGCTAACCTGTTATTAATGGCTTATTACTTCGCTTGTGTCTGCATGTCGGGCGCATTCTTTTTAGCTGTTCAATTTGTAGCACAAGCAGGTTGGTCTGCTTCTATACTACGTGTACCTGAGGCAATGGCTAAAGCACTACCAATTGCGGTAGTTATTTTAATTGCTGTTATGGCTGCAGGTTTATATACTCACAATTTATATCATCACTGGAACGCTCCGGGGTTAACAGATCCTAACAGCGAAAACTTTGATAAATTAATACAAGGTAAATCAGCATTTTTAAATGTGCCTTTCTTTATGGCTCGTCAGGTAATCTTCCTGGGAGTATATAGTTTTTTTGCATTATTACTTGCCAGATTATCTAATAATGAAGATTTAGAAGGGGGCTTAAATTCTTACAGAAAGAGCTTTAAGTATTCTTGTGTATTTCTTGTAATCTATGGATTTACTACCCCAATATTTGCTTTTGATACTGTAATGTCACTTGAGGCACACTGGTTCTCTACTATGTTTGGCTGGTATAACTTCGCAGCAATGTGGGTTAGCAGTTTAGCTACTATTGCCATTATCCTTATCTTGTTAAGGAAATCAGGTTACATGGCTTGGGTAAACAACAGTCATTTACACAACTTAGGTCAGTTTATCTTTGGTTTCTCTATCTTCTGGACTTACGTATGGTTCGCTCAGTTTTTGCTTATCTACTATGCAAACATGCCTGAGGAGACTGTATATTTTTACAAAAGATTTGATAACTATGAGTTTTGGTTCTACCTGAATTTAATTTTAAACTTCCTTGCGCCATTATTGCTGTTGATGGACAGAGATAATAAAAGACAAGAAAATATTTTACTTACAGTGTCGATCATTGTATTATGTGGTCACTGGGTTGATTATTACCAAATGATCATGCCTGGAACTGTAGAAGAGCACCATGGTTTTGGTATCATTGAAATTGGTACAGCGATAGGTTTTGTAGGTTTGTTTACCTTTACCGTTTTAAATGGATTAAGTAAAAAACCTTTGATCGCAAAGAACCATCCATTTTTACAAGAAAGTTTAAATCACCATTTATAATAGGTGATCTGGATAGGATATAATAAATAATAGTATAATAGAAGTACAGTGTTACTACTTTTAAGAAAATGAGTCTAAGAAAATTAATAAGTAATAAAACAATAGCGGCACTAGCAGTGATTGTAACTGCATTTGCAAATACAAGCGCGTTTGCGCAGGCTGCCGCTGCAACAGCAGAGAAACCTGTTGATATGGGGCCGGTTTATAAAACCGCGACGTTCTATGTTCTTGCATTTTTACTGGTTTGCTTATTTGTAGCAATAGTTGGTAAGGCATTAAAGGTTTATGAATTGACCCGTGAGGCACAGGATAAACCAAAAGGAATTAACTGGGATGCAATAAACGGAGGTTTATTCGCCTTATTCCTTATAGTAGGTTTATATGGTGTATATTGGGAATATACGGTTCATGGTAACATGATCTTACCTGAGGCTGCTTCTGAGCATGGTAAAAAGATAGATCAGATGTTTAATATTACATTGATTCTTACCACCATCGTTTTCATTGTTACACACATACTTCTATTTGCTTTTGCTTATTTCTACAAACACAGCGGAAAAAGAAAAGCTTATTACTATCCTCATAACAATACCATTGAGCGTATCTGGACAATCATTCCGGCGTTAGTTCTAACAGTTCTTGTACTTATGGGATTCCTTACCTGGAGATCTATATTCTATAAAGTTGAAGATCCTAATAACAAGCCTATCAGTATTGAGATAACTTCATCTCAGTTTGCCTGGGCAATTCGTTACGCAGGTGCCGACGGTGTGGTAGGACTTAAAAACTATAAATTAATTACTTCAGACAACGCTTTGGGTATTGATTTTAAAGATAAAAAGACATTGGATGATCAACTTGCAGAAGTAATGGTTATTCCAGTTAATAAGCCGGTTCGTTTGATTCTTACCAGTAAAGATGTGATCCACAGTTTTTATATGCCACATTTTAGAGTTCAGTTGAATACTGTACCAGGTATGACGTCATATTTTGAATTCACTCCTACAATTACTACTGAGGAGATGAAAGCTAAAACAAATGATCCTAAGTTTAAATATTTGTTCTTATGTAATAAGATTTGTGGTGATGGTCACTACAAAATGCAGAGAGAGGTTAAAGTTGTTTCACAAGCCGAGTATGACGCATGGGTTGCTGAATTGCCAACATACCTAACTGATGATTTAAGGAAGCAATTTAATTTGCCTGTAGCTTCGGCTCCTGCAAGTGAACCAGCTGCTGCAGCTCCTGCTGATACAGCTGCAAAAGATACTTCTGCAGTTAAAACGAATCAAATAGCTTTAAAAAAATAACAATACTGGAATAGCACATTATGTCAACTATATCATTACACGATACACATAACCACGATAGCCATGATGATCATGGTCATCACAAAGAGACTTTTTTAACGAAGTACGTCTTTAGTCAGGATCACAAGATGATCGCTAAACAGTTTTTGATAACTGGTATTATCATGGCTGTTATAGCAATGGGCTTATCTATATTGTTCCGTATACAATTAGCATGGCCAGATAAAAGTTTTCCTCTTTTAGAGACATTTTTAGGTAAATGGGCTGAAGGTGGGAGGATAAAACCCGACTTTTATCTTGCATTAGTTACCATACATGGTACCATCATGGTATTCTTTGTATTAACAGCTGGTTTGAGCGGTACTTTTAGTAACTTATTGATCCCTCTTCAAATTGGGGCAAGGGATATGGCATCGCCATTCCTTAACATGCTTTCATACTGGTTCTTCTTTACTGCGTGTGTGATCATGATGAGTTCATTCTTTATACAAACAGGACCGGCAAGTGCGGGATGGACGGTTTATCCGCCACTATCTGCATTACCAACTGCAATTAGTGGTTCTGGTTTAGGCATGACTTTATGGTTGATCAGTATGGTACTTTTCGTTGCATCATCTTTAATGGGTGGTATCAACTATGTAAGTACTATCTTAAACATGCGTACTAAGGGAATGGATTTGTGGAAAATGCCATTAACAATCTGGGCATTTTTCTTAACAGCTGTTTTAGGTATCTTATCTTTCCCTGTATTAGTTGCAGGTGTTGTATTGTTAGTGTTTGACCGTAGCTTTGGAACAAGTTTCTATCTTTCTGATATTGTTATGGGTACTCAAGTATTGCCAAACGAAGGTGGATCACCAATCTTATGGCAACACTTATTCTGGTTCCTGGGTCACCCTGAGGTATATATTGTAATCATGCCTGCAATGGGATTGTCTTCAGAGATTATGTCTGTGAATTCAAGAAAGCCAATTTTCGGTTACCATGCAATGATTTATTCACTAATCGGTATTACCATCTTATCATTCATCGTTTGGGGTCACCACATGTTTGTAACGGGTATGAACCCATTATTGGGTGGTGTGTTTATGATCACTACTTTGATTATTGCTGTTCCTTCGGCAGTTAAAACATTCAACTGGTTAGCTACACTATGGAGAGGTAATATCAGATTTACTCCAGCTATGCTGTTTGCTATTGGTATGGTATCATTCTTTATCTCAGGTGGTTTAACTGGTATATTCTTAGGTAATGCATCTTTAGATATTAACTTGCATGATACTTACTTCGTTATTGCTCACTTCCACCTTGTAATGGGGTCTGCTGCAATATTTGGTATGCTTGCAGGTGTTTATCATTACTTCCCTAAAATGTTCGGAAGATTAATGAGCAGTAAACTTGGTTATTTACACTTCTGGATCACATTTATTTGTGCTTATTTAGTGTTCTTCCCACTACACTTCTTAGGTCTTGATGGGGTTCCTCGTCGTTACTATGCATTTACTGAGTTTGAGTTTATGCAGAAATGGGTTACTGTAAACATTTTGGTTACATGGTCTGCAATTATTGCTGCAATGGCTCAAGTTGCATTCTTATTTAACTTCTTCTATTCTATTTTCAAAGGCAAAGTATCATCTCAAAACCCTTGGGGTGCGAATACATTAGAGTGGACTACTCCTGTAGAACGTTTACATGGTAACTGGCCAGGTGAGATTCCAACTGTTTACCGTTGGCCATATGACTATAGCAAGCCAGGTGCCGAGGAAGACTTTATTCCTCAAACTGTGCCTTTCTCTCAAACTATGAGCTCTAATATGCCACATGATTTTGAAGGAAACGCTGAAGCTGAGCGTATACAGAGAGAGTGGGAAGAGAAAGAAGAAGCTGCAGGCAGAACAAAATTAGACTAGCATATAGTTTATAATATGATGGGGTATCTGCAGTAGGTAAATACTTACAACAGATACCTCATTTTTTTTAAATCTAATACACACCATGGTTCCTAAATCTGAGAAGAGATTTATCAGGCTAAACCTTATAACGATAGTTGTAACCTTATTGCTAATCTTGGCAGGGGGGATAGTACGTAGTACAGGTTCTGGTATGGGATGTCCGGATTGGCCAAAGTGTTTTGATCAATATGTTCCTCCAACCTCGGCTTCGCAACTACCTGCAGACTACAAAGAAAAGTATGTAGCTGAACGTGTTGTAAAGAATGAACGTTTTGCTAAAACACTTGATAAGTTAGGTAAAGGACATCTTGCAGATAGCATAAGACATGATGAATCTATCTTACAACCAGAGACTTTTAATGTAGCAAAAACCTGGACGGAATATTTAAATCGTTTGATGGGGGCTGCAACCGGGTTTTTATTAGTTGGATTAGTTATCTATTCTTTTACCTATCGTAAAACAGCCAAACGTATAGTAGTTTTAAGCTGGGTGAATCTGGTAGTGGTCGCCTTTCAGGCATGGTTAGGTTCAATTGTTGTGTCAACCAATCTGGTTCCATGGATTGTTACGGTACACATGTTATTGGCTTTAGTAATTCTGGCCATATTGGTTTATACCTATAACTACGCACAGCAGATGCATAAGGCAGTAACCATAGTTATGGCTAAGGTAGTATGGTTAAAGGTTTTAATCTTTTTAGCTATAGTGGTAAGTGTGCTGCAAATTGTTTTAGGAACCGAAGTAAGAGAGGCTGTTGATGCTGTTTCAAAAGCTTTAATGTATAATGACCGCGAAAGCTGGTTAACCAGAGTAGGCAAGATTTTTTCTTATCATAGAGACTCAGCTATGGTTGTGCTTATATTGAACATCATTATATACAAGCTTGTTAAAGATAGGTTTAATGGTAAAGCTACCGCTTTAATGGTAGCCAATTCCATAGCAGTAGTTTTGATTATTCAGATAGTAACTGGATTAATATTGTCGAACTTTGCATTGCCTCCTTACGCTCAGGCATTACACATTTTATTTTCAACCTTACTATTTAGTCTGCAATACTATCTGTTCTTGTTAGTTTACAAAACAGATACTTACAATCAAGAGCATTAATAATATATAATTTGAAACAGTTTTTAACAGATTTTTCTAAGCTCATTAAATTCAGACTTACCTTTCTGGTAGTGTTTTCTGCATCAGTTACCTTTTTAATTGGGTCGCAGGTAGAAATCGCTGGAGTGGTTCCTGGAATAGACTGGACCAAATGGCTTATTTTAATAGCTGGGGGCTTCCTGGTTACCTCTGCAGCCAATTGTTTCAATGAGGTAATAGAGGTTGATCTGGACAAGTTAATGACCAGAACCAAGGACCGTCCAATGCCTGCCGGACATATGACCACTGGCCAGGGTTTGGTATCGGGGTTAGTAATGGGAATGCTTGGCACGTGGTTATTAGGGAAATTAAATATCGAAACAGGATTGTTATCCGTATTCTCGATATTTTTATATGCTTTTGCTTACACCCCTTTAAAGCGCAAATCACCTATCGCAGTATTTGTTGGGGCCATTCCGGGAGCTTTGCCCCCACTAATTGGTTACGTGGCAGCTCACGGAAAGATAGATGAAATTGCAGTAATACTTTTCCTTGTACAGTTTGTATGGCAGTTTCCTCATTTCTGGTCTATCGCATGGGTACTTGATGATGATTACAAGAAGGCCGGATTTAGATTGTTGCCTACTACTAAAAGAGATAAGGCAAGTGCATTTATAACATTTATCAGCACCTTAATATTAATTCCGGTTAGCTTGTTGCCAACATTCTATGGATTTGGTGGCTATTATATAGCTGGAGTGTCACTAATTGCGGGATTGGTGTTTGCATGGCTGGCATTTAAAATGTGGGTTAATATGGATTTGGCAAGTGCAAGGAAGGTAATGTTTTGTTCCTTCTTCTATCTTCCATTAGTGCAGGTGATTTTATTTTTTGATTTTATAGCTAAATAATTTAAGATGGTACACACATTAAATAAAGAGGATATGAAGTCTGCAGCACCTATAGATACTAAACCTAAGAAGTTTGTTATCTGGTTGTTTGTGGTTTCCTCAACTATTATGTTTGGAGGTTGGACAAGTTATTACATTGTTTTTGCAGCCTCAAAAGGTAAAGGCCACGGTTTGGTACTGCCTGATGTTTTCATGTATAGTACAGCTGCATTAGTAGGTAGCAGTATCTGTTTATTCCTGGCATCAAGAGCGCTAAGGAACGGGCAGATTCAAAAGCAGAGATTGTTCTTGTGGTTTACTATTGCCCTTGGATTAGTATTTGGTTACCTGCAGGTAGAAGCATGGTCGAGCTTATACCATAGCGGAGCAGCAATGGTAAATAATAATGCTGCTATTTCTGTTATTTATGTGGTTTCTGGTTTCCACTTACTGCACATTTTTGCAGGTTTATGTATTGTATTGAATGCCCTAATTGGGGCTTATAAAGAAATGCCGATAGAAACACGCAAGTACCGGATGGAAATTGCTTCTATATTTTGGCATTTTATAGATATATTATGGATATATCTGTATGTTTTTTTACTTTTGAACAGTTAGATTTTTTAACAAACTATTACTATTTACAAAATGAGTTCATTATCACAATTAGATCAGGTAAAAACTACTCCATGGAGTGGGGGCCGCTCGCCGTGGTCAGTAGAGTACGGCAAAATAATGATGTGGTTTTTTCTGGTTTCTGATGCATTCACATTTTCGTCATTATTGATCTATTACGGAGCGCAGCGCTTCAGTAAATTTACATGGCCAGATCCGGATTTGGTTTTCCAATCTATTCCAGGCATAACCGATAGTGGTGCTCCACTTGTATTTGTGGGTATTATGACGTTTATTTTGATCATGAGCTCGGTAACTATGGTACTTGCGGTAGAGGCTGGTCACAGACGCTCTAAGAAGGAAGTAGTGTGGTGGATGATTGCTACTATTATAGGTGGTTTAATGTTCCTGGGTTGTCAGGCTGCAGAATGGACACATTTGTTCCATGAAGGGTTTGGCTGGGGAAAGATTCCAACCATGGAAACGCTACATCATTTGTTTACCGGTGAGGTATCTACAGTATCTGCACTTCAGTTCTCAAATCTATTCTTTACAATAACAGGATTCCACGGATTCCACGTATTTAGCGGAGTGATCATTAACATCATCATCTTATGCATGACTATTAATGGTACTTTTGAAAAACGCGGACATTACTTAATGGTTGAAAAAGTTGGTTTATACTGGCACTTTGTAGACCTTGTCTGGGTATTCGTGTTTACATTCTTCTATTTAGTTTAATCTTTCTCAATTAAAATATTATGTCAGAAATACATACAGACCACTCTCACGACGAGCATGCACATGGTGAACATGCTGGGTTAGATAAAAAGAAAATTTGGCAGGTATTTGGTATCCTGCTTGCAATCACGGTAATTGAGTTTATTATTGCTTTGGTTCTTATACCAGGTGGCCACATGCCTCAGCATATAGGTAACTTCGTTTACATTGCCTTAACTTTATTAAAAGCATTCTATATCGTTGCGTACTTTATGCACCTTAAATATGAGAAGGTAGGGCTTCAGGTTTCTTTAACCGTCGTTTTTGTTTTTATCTTTTACTTTATTGTTTTGATGTTAATTGAAGGCGGCTACTTACACCTACATATGCCTTTAGTTTAATGAAGGGTACTCCAATAAAAAAAATATTAATCCTGGTCACCATATTAGCGGTACCAGGATTTTTGTATTATTTACTCCAGGAAAAAGGCAAAAACAGATACAGACCGCTTCCTATTTTTGGACATAAAGAAGTTGCTGCTACATTTCACTCGGTTAGAGGGACACAGATTCCCGATACGATTTACCATGTAGTAAATGATTTTAAGCTGATCAACCAGAATGGAGATTCTGTTAGTTTGAGTAAATATGGAAGTAACATTTTAATATTAAGTCTGTTTTATACCAAAGGAGATGCGAATGGTGCTGGAGCGACAACTAGGGCTATGAAAGGTTTTAATGAAACCTATCAGCATGATAAAGCAGTTACTTTTGTAGGAATCAGTATTGATCCTGAAACTGATAAACCAGATGTACTTGCAGGTTATGCGAAGACACTTTCTGCAAAGGCAGGCAAGTGGGATTTACTAACGGGAGATAGCACACAGTTATCGACATTGATAAAAAAAGGATTGTCCTTAGATGCCCATCAGGAAAAGATTGGCACTGAGAACAAATTTATTCATAGCAATATGCTAGTATTGCTTGATAGCCATCGTCGCATTAGAGGCTATTATGAGGCCACAAATCAGGAGGCCTTAACAAAGCTGGATGATGAAATTAAAGTGTTGCTGGCAGAGGAGTTGAGAAACTCCAGAGACGGAAGATAAGAAGTTCCAAATAGATAGAATATGAATTTTAATGATAAGTTTTTTTTAAGATTAATATGGATTGTAACAGCGGTTGTGTTACTTGTGGTTATCGCGTTAAAGTTAGTACCACCTCCAGAGCCTACACCATCTTTCATCTATCTATTTCCACATATAATAGGAGGCATTAATGCAACTTGTGCAATACTCCTTATTGTGTCTTTAATTTTTATAAAAAAGAAAAACATCCAGGCCCATAAAGTAACGAATGTTATCACATTTATCCTTTCGGCAATCTTCCTCCTTTTTTATATCGTTTTTCACCTCTATGAAAAAGATACTAAGTATGGAGATGTTGATCATAACGGGGTATTGTCGGCAATTGAATTGGCCGCAGTTGGATCAACCCGTTATATCTATTTCTTTATACTGGCTACACACATTATTCTTGCTATTGTTGTTTTACCCTTAATCCTTGTGAGCTTTTTAAGAGGATTTAATATGCAGGTGGAACGTCACAAAAAAATTGTTAGGTGGGCTTATCCGGTATGGCTGTATGTTGCTGTAACTGGGGTAATAGTATACCTAATGATATCACCTTATTACAATTTTTAGACTGGTTTCTGACTATTCTTAAAATGTGTTACAGTTTCTTTGCTTATATTTGCAACATGAAAAAGGTAGCAGTTATCTTCCTCTTTATGATCCTGATCACAGTATCATCGTCAAATAATGTGAATGCGCAATGTGCCATGTGTACTGTGAGTGCTGAACAAAGTGTAAAGAACGGTAATACTCAGGGAAAAGGTTTAAACTCAGGTATTTTGTACCTTTTGGCTATTCCTTATCTTCTAATATCAGGAATGGGCGTGTTGTGGTATATAAAATATCGCAAAAGAACTGTTAATTATGCAGAAAACGTCTAAGTTATACGCCCTCGTACACGGTAAATGCCCTCAATGCAGGAGAGGCGATATCTTTACGGGAAGTCTTTATGGCTTTAACGTACAGCACACCAATACCATTTGTGGCCATTGCGGTCAACGTTTTGAAATTGAGCCAGGTTATTTTTACGCGGCCATGTATGTGAGCTATGCTATGAATTGTGCAGAGATGATTGCATTAGGTATAGCTACTTATGTATTTTCAGGAGGTAATCTTGAGTTTGAATCTTTATGGCTTTATCTTACTGTAATCTTTACAGGATGTTTAATTTTGGCACCTTTCAATTATCGTTATTCCCGGGTGATTTTATTACATTGGCTTTCTCCAAAAATAAAGTATAACGCCTATTACGACAAGCCATGATTAAGTCAGAAACATTAGCTTTTATTAAAGACGTAGCTCAAAACAACAACCGGGAATGGTTCGCAGAAAACAAGGGTAGGTATGAAACTGCGAAAACAAATGTATTGGCATTTATTGATCAGTTGATACCCAAATTAGCAGCTGTAGACCCTGAATTTCCTATCGATACACCAGCAAAAAAATGTCTATTACGTATTTATAGGGATGTTCGTTTTAGTAAAAATAAAGATCCATATAAAAATAACTTTGGGATTTCTTTTAGTATAAATGGGAGCAATATACATGGTCCGGGATATTATCTTCATATACAGCCGGGAGAATGTTTCCTTGGCGCTGGATTTTGGATGCCTGAAGCTCCTGTTTTAAAAAGTATAAGAGAAGAGATAGATTATAATACTTCCGAATTTCTGAGCATAATTGATAACAAAAGTTTTAAAAATACTTTTACGCTAAGTCAGGAAGATACGTTAAAAAATGCCCCGAAAGGCTATGATACTGATCATCCTCAAATAGAATTTCTAAAACTTAAGAGCTTTATAGCAGTGTGTCCTTTAAGGGATGATGAATTCCTAAAACCAGGAATCGTTGATAAGTTGAAAACTGCTTTTGAAAATGTTTATCCTTTTATTCTATTTTTGAGAAACGCAGTAGCGCAATAAACTTATTGAAAAACGCGTATAGGGTTAGAGCTCTAAATGATGGGCTTGCGCGAATTTTCCTGATCACTAAATTAATAACACATTAATGAAAAAAATTAGCTTATTCTTATTCGTTGGGCTGTTTGCCAGTGCATTCAGTTCGTGCGTAGTTCTGTCTCCTAAAAAGTATAAATCATTACTAGCAACACAAGATTCATTAAAAACAGGATGGGGAGAATCGCAATTAAAGAATGAAAATCTGGAGGGTCTGATTGCAAGGTTAAAAAAAGATACTACCGGATTAAGCAGTGCATTAAACGATCTGAAGAACAAGTATTCCGAAATGGATAGCAATTATGCTAAACTAAAGAATAAGAGTTCTACGGAGATCAACAAGCTTTCGAATGATTTAAAAACACGTGAGCAACGCTTAAAAGAAGTGGAAGAGATATTACGTAAACGTGATGAGGCTACCAATCAATTAAAGGAAAAACTGCAGCAGGCACTTCTAGGATTTACTAAAAACGGTTTGACTGTGGAGATTAGAAATKGTAAAGTATATGTTTCTCTTACTGATAAATTGCTATTCCCTTCTGGAAGTATTATTATTGACGAGAAGGGGAAACAAGCTTTAAGTCAACTGGCAGATGTATTAAAGCAACAGCCCGAAATTAACATCGCTGTTGAAGGTCATACAGATTCTCAAAAAATAACTAACCTGGGACAAATTAAAGACAATTGGGATTTAAGTGTTTTGCGATCAACATCGGTGGTGCGCTACCTGACAGAAGTTAGTAAGGTTGAGAGTGTGCGTATGACAGCAACAGGGAAAGGCGAATTTCAGCCGTTGGATGCCAATACCACAGCGGAGGGCAGAAGCAAGAATCGTAGAATTGAGATCGTTCTTTCGCCTAAATTGGACGAGTTGTATGATTTGATCAAACAATAATGTCAATTATTCTGAAAACGCACAGAACGCCTAAAACGTATTATTGCGCATAAAACGCACAGAGCGCATATTACGGCACATATTTTTTTAATACAGGTAATTTTAGTCAGTCTCTCCTTGTACCTGACCCTACAAATGGTTCGGTTCAGGTTAAGTAATAACAGGTGTTACACACGGGTTACCTACCTGTATTATAGGTGTATCGGAGATCTGTACCCTTATGAAAGGTACCTAATGGATCTCCGCCACCCAGATGTCAAAGAAAGGGCTTAGCAAGCCGAACAGAACAATTACAGGGTTGATAGTAAGTCCAATCTTTAAAAAGGACTGTCGAAATCTTTGAAAGTGGGCAATATCAGGTCTTTGTCAGAGAGGATCAGATCTTCTTTTGCAATGCTACTACTCCAATCGATGTTGATATCAGCATCATTCCATATTACACCAATTTCGGAAGCCTTGTCATAGTAATTAGTTACTTTATAGGTGAAAATAGTATCATCCTCAAGAGTTAAAAAACCATGTAAAAATCCTGGTGGAACCCATAATTGTTTATGGTTATCGCCACTAAGTTCTATACTGAAATATTGGCCAAAAGTTTCAGACTGTTTTCTGATATCTACTGCTATATCTAAAACGCTGCCTTGTAGAACCCTTACTAACTTACCTTGCTCAAATGGAGCTTTTTGAGCATGAAGTCCACGTAAAGCACCTTTCTGAGAAAAAGATTGATTGTCTTGTAGAAAGGTAGCATCAATACCTGCGTCTGAAAACAACTTTGAATTGTAGCTTTCGTAAAAATATCCCCGGTTGTCTTTCCAAACCTTGGGCTCAATAACCAGAAGGTTAGCAATGGGAGTCTCTATAATATTCATAAATAGGATTAAGCGATATATTCCATCAGAGAGGTAAAGGACACCTGCTGATTTTTAAAATTTTCATTCACTTCGGCTAGTAAAGCAGGTGCAAAGTTATCCTGGTAGGCTAAGTAATTATCCATGTTTTCGGCTATATACTGCGCACAGTATGTTACACCTTCATTTGGAGAGTCAACTACTTTAAGAAGCCTATTGGATACAAATAATCCTGTTTGCATTACTTGTGGAATGTGGATCTCCTGCATCCATTGAAGCCAGCGATCTGCTGAGTTATCTTCGATAATTGTGGTTACATTGTATAATAACATGGTGCAAAGATAGAACTATGTACCAATATTATCCCCACGAAGTTTCCTAAAACGCTTACGGGCCTCTGTGGTAAACATACTACCTGGATAGTCACTAATCAGTTTCTGATATAATGCTTTAGCTTCTTCATTATTCTTCAGGTTTTTCTCATATAGGTCTGCTAATGTAAATAGCGCATCGTCGGCCCAAAGACTGGTTCCTTGTTGGTCTATAAGTTCTTTAAGGACCTTTATGGCGCTATTTATTTCATTTGTTTTGATATATATTCTGGATTTTGCCATTAATATGTCATCAGTCAAGCTATTGTTTGGGAAGGCGATTGCAATGCTGTCCAGTTTTATGAGAGCCTTTGCAGGAAGATTTCGAAACTGAAGCATCTCCGCATCAGCATACATTTTAAGTGCATTGCTGTCTACCTTAGATTGAAGATTATCGGAAATCATTAAACTCAAGTTTAATGCATCATTAGCAATTAATTGAGATGTTGATGCCTTTAAAACATCTGCCTGGGATTTTGCATAGGAGAAATTGCCCTGATAAAAAGAAAGTTTTGCTGAGCGGAAATGAGCTTCGTTTCCTACAGCTTGGTTTTCAAACTGCTTAGCCACCTGTTCGTAAATTAAAAAAGCCTCCCAGGGTTGTTGTGTCAATATATAAATATCTCCAAGATCGAGTTTCATCTGGCCTGTTTCGGCTGCAGAAAGGCCGGTGATAGTTAATGCGTCTTCTAACGTTTTTTCAGCCTTAGGTAAGTCGTTAAGATAATATGCTTGTAAGTTAGCCAGTTTCTTCATTGCAAAAACTGTTTGAGCAGTTTTTCCATACTCATCAATTATAGAACCGTATTCTGTAGCAAGATCTGTAATTGCTTTTTTATCAAATTGACCCGTGATTACCAGCTGATATTTTGCATCTATCATTTCTACCTTTGCGGGTAAAAAATATGGATTCTCCTTGCCTTTACTTACAATGTACTCAAAGGCCTTTATAGCAGTAGTATAGGCTTGATTAGCAATAAAAGTATTGGCCGTATTGAATAATATAGCTCCATCATCCTTAACTCGTTTATCCTGTGCTATTAGCTGCCTTAATGCCATTTCGTATTCTTGCTGCTGAAGATATTGCCATATTAAAAGTTTGGTATAAATCTCTGTTTGCGGTTCCTTCTGTATTTTTTTTAACAAGGCAGCTTGTAAAATAAGGTAATCGGCGTTGTCTTCAAAAATAGAAGAGAGTACACTTTCTGCCTGGAGCAATAATTCAGGCATTTGAGCGAGTGCATTAATGTACTCCTGCACAAGCATGTTCTTATCCTTTTTAAAACGATATATACTTAAAAGTTCGTAAGTGAAAATCTTTTCATTGTTAAGCATCTTTCTTCCTTGTAAGAAGGTTGATATAGCGAGATCATATGCCTGAAAGCTATAGAATATATTAGCAACCTCTCTTATCTTAAACTCATCTGCCGGCAAATTGTTCAGCGTTTCTGAGTATGCCTTATTTGCCGCATCTATTTGTCCCTTTTCCTGATAAACACGGGCAAGAGCCATTGTATAATGTAAGTTTTTTGGATTTTGTTTAATTAGTTTTTTGGCAATCTTTTCGGCCTCATCTAGTTTTTTGAGCTTAATAAGGGAGGTATACCAGAGGTCAAAATAAGTATCATTCTTAGTCGCATTGAACAATTTCTCCAGTAAAACAGAGGCTTCCTGATACTGGCCTTGCTGGTAATATTGAAAAGCCAATCCTTCATCAACGCTGCTTTGAGCTGAGCAAAGAAAGCTTGTATAAGAGAATAATAAAATCAGAATTAATTTTTTCATCAGGGATGGACTATCAATAGAGTCCCTAAAATAATGATTTGAATTCTAATTTCCCTTCTATTGGTAAAAACATAAAAGCGTATTTTAAATGTTACTCAAGGAATGTTTTCTATTATTTAATATTTATTTTCTTTGGTTATGAGGCAATTATTGATTTGACGGGTTTTAAAGATTGTTTCTAAGGAACTGATAATTCATATTAGTTAAATATTTAATTTATTTTGAGCATATTGAAATGGGGGTTTAAGGTAACAATATTGGTGTAAACTGATTTACACTGGTAGGGTTCCGTAGCTTTGTAAGCAGAAAAATGATATGGTTGTATTTAAAAAATATTTTTTTCTTTTCTTATCACTTTTTGCTTTAGCCTGTACACAAAAGGGGGGAGTGAGAGTTATGCCTATCGACGATTTTTTTAAATCGCAAAATAGGATAGGCTATAGGGTTTCACCAGATGCCAGGAACTTGTCTTATCTGAAATTAGAGGGCAAGAATCAAAATTTATATGTTGAGGATATTGAGACAGGTAAGGGGAAAAAGATAACTCAATTAAAGGAAAAGAGCATTATCTTCTATTTTTGGGTAAGTAAGGATGAGCTCATTTATTATAAAGAAACGGATCCTGCGCTTAGGCTCTCTGATATATTTATTATTAATAAGGATGGTAAGAATGAGCGGCAGCTAACGAATAACGAAAAGAGCAGAATAAAGGTTCTTGATGATCAATTGATGGACGATAAATACCTGCTTGTCTCGTCTAACAAAAGAGACTCAACAGTTTTTGATGTTTATCGTTTAAATGTTCGTAATGGGGAAATGCAAATGGCTGCAAAAAATCCGGGAAATATTACAGACTGGACCACAGATTCTGAAGGTAAACTCCGATTGGCAACAAGCAGTGATGGTGTAAATGAAACATTGTTATACAGAGAAAGCGAAAACGACGCATTTAAGCCGATAGTAACAAATAACTTTAAAAATACGTTAAGACCAATTGCTTTTGCTAAAAATAAACTAAACGTTATTTATGCTATTTCCAATGTAAACCGTGATAAAGGGGCCTTGGTTGAGCTTGATTGTAAGACCGGGAAAGAGATTAAGGTTTTGTTTGGTGACGAGACTATAAATATTACTGACGCTCAGTATTCAAGGAGAAAGCAGAAAATGTCTTTTGTTGTTTATGAAACCTGGAAAAAAGAGAAGCATTATCTGGATGATTCGGTAAAATTAATTTACAATAATCTGGATAAATTACTCCCTAAAACAGAAACAAKGATAATTGATAGGGATAAAGCAGAGACCGTTTTTATTGTAAGAACGTTTACCGATCGTAATCCAGGGTCCTACTACCTTTATTTTTCTGAAACAGGGAAAATTCGAAAATTGAGCGATTTCAATTCAGCTATTAATGAAGACGAAATGTGCGAGATGAAACCTGTCAGTTATGTTTCAAGAGATGGGATGAAAATAGAGGGATATCTAACATTACCTTTAAAAATGAAAGCCGAGAATTTGCCGGTTGTAGTGCTGCCTCACGATGGGCCAGTGGCAAGAGATATTTGGGGTTATAATCCAGAAGTGCAGTTTCTTGCAAACAGAGGGTATGCTGTTTTTCAAGTAAACTACAGAGGGTCTACTGGTTATGGTAAAGCTTTTATGGCTGCTGGTTTTAAAGAGTGGGGATGTAAAATACAACATGACATTAATGATGGCGTTAAGTGGCTGATCAGTAAAAAAATTGCCGATCCTAAAAGGATTGGAATATATGGAACTGGTTTTGGTGGATACATTGCACTTAATGGTTTATATTCTGAAAATAAGACTTATGCATGTGGTGCTTCAAATTCTGCGGTGATTAATTTATTCACTTATTTGAAATCAATACCACCATTTTTAAAACCGAAATTACAAATGTACTATGAGGTTATAGGAAATCCACTTACTGACGTAGATAAAATGCGCCAGTCTTCTCCCTTGTTTCAGGTAGATAGGATAGAGAAACCTTTGTTTATTGCTCAAAACACCAAGGATCCGAATATAAATGCTGGTGAAACCATACAGTTCGTAAAAAATCTCCAAAAGAGAAATATAAGCGTGACTTATTTGGAAAATGATGGTGATCCATTCTATAGTAAAAACGATGAGGGACGACAAAAACTATATACAGCTCTTGAATCGTTTTTAGAAGTTAACCTAAAAAAGAAGTAAATTCAACCTCATGTCTTCAGAGAAGAAAAGCGGTTATCGTAAGAATTTTCCATTAATACTCACTTTCATCATTTTGATGTTGGTGCTGTTTATGTTGTCGCTTTTATTAGCCTATAGATTTAGTACAAAGTATATAGAAAACCAATTTGTTTCTGAAAAGGTAAACGTACTTGAACAAAGCATTAGGCCATATAATGATTTCTTTCAGAAAAAACTACCTGAGGTTTCTTATTATAATGGTTATCTGGATTCGGCCACTGCATCTAACTTTGTTGACACCGTGTTGCTGGAATATCCCTTTGTATCCAAGGTAATCTTTTATGATTCTGAAGTTAAAAATACCCCGGTAACTGATGGTTTAAATATCGGAAAGTTCTCTTTTGGCCCTAAAAGTATTTATCAGTTTGGAAGCTTGGTTCCAATGGATTCGGTTAAGCTATTCTCAAGTGATAATACCCGTAATTTCATTGCAGGGGACGATTTTAATGCCTTAGCATTGAAGCTGGTATCGTATATTGAGAGTTTGGATACCACTCGCGTACCTAGCCAGGATGAACTGTTTAGTAACTTTAGTAATGTACGGTCTAACAAGATTACCTATTTGAATATACCGAGGATAGAGGATCTTAAGATGTACAAAACAATGATGAGAAAATCTTTAAATCCACAGCCGATTTATCAGCAGGACATGCTTTCTTTTCAATTGGATCCATATAAAATCAAGATCATCAACTCTAGACCTCTATTATATCAATATATTAAAATTGAACCGTTAACATATGATCCGCTTGAAACCTCTTCATTATATGTTACTACTGAGATAACCTTGCCGGGACCATTTTCAGATTTTAAGCTTTATTTTATCTCTTCTAAATCCTTTATTGATAAGGAAATCCTCAGTTATTTCCTTCCGATTGCTTTAGGTGTATTGTTGTTTTACAGTATTTTGGTATTGGTGGCATTCCTTATCTATAGAAACTTAAATATTAATCAGAAGATGTTTAAACTGCAGTACGATTTTATGAATAACCTTACTCATGAGTTTAAAACTCCGGTAAGTGTAATTAAGATTGCAGGAAACAACATTAAAAGTGCATCTAGTTTAACCGAAAGAGAATTAAAACTTTATGGAAAAATTCTTGATGAAGAGGCTGATAAGCTGAATGGTTTAATGAACAAATTACTTGCCTTTACTCAGATTGAGAATAAGGCAATACAGCTAAACTCCGAGAAAATTAATATTAATGATTTTATTGAAAGTACGGTTGAATCACATAGACTTAAACACCCCGATTTTGATTTTACTTTTGATGTAAGCGGATTCAAAACATTTGTTACCGATCCGGTATTACTGGGAAGTCTTTTTGATAACCTGGCAGAAAACGCCTATAAGTATTCGCCACAAGAGCGGAAACGGCTTCACATTTCTGCCAGACTTATTAAGGGAAGAGTAGTATTCCGGTTTGCGGATCAGGGAATAGGAATTCCTTCGTCAGAAATTAATAATATATTTAAGAAATTTTTTCGCATACAAAACCAGTACAACCAGAATGGGAGCGTTGGTCTGGGTTTGGCTTTCTGTAAGGAACTCGTTAACTTTATGAGTGGCGAGATTACGGTAAAAAGTAAAGTTGATAAAGGAACAGAGTTTAAAATTGTACTGCCATATAATGACTAGTACCATTATACGTTTGCATTTATATTCAAATAAATAAAAAATTATGTCTAAGGGAATTAAAATACTGATAGTTGAAGATGACGAGAATTTACGCTTTCTGGTTGTACATCGTTTAAAAGCCGAAGGCTATGATGTTTTGGAGGTTGGTGATGGTTTAACTGCCGAAAAAATGATAATAGATGAGCAGCCTGATATTGTTCTTTTAGATTGGATGTTACCTGGTAAACAGGGTGCCGAAGTTTGTGAAGAAGTACGAAAACAGGGGTTCGAGAATTTGATCATCATGATGACAGCTAAAGCTCAGGATGTGGATAAGATAGATGCTTATAATTTTGGAGTTTCAGATTATGTAACTAAACCATTTAATATGGATGTTCTGGTTGCAATGTTGGATAGTAAGGTTAAATATCTGCTTAATAATGACCGTTCAGAGATCCATCGTTTCGGAAATATGGAACATCACCCTAATATCCATACACTATTCAGAAACGGGAAAAAGATAGAGCTTACAATTCTTGAAAACAGGATTTTACTTTACTTTTTAAGGAATCCGAATAAGGTAATTAACCGAGATGAACTTATGTTGGTTGTTTGGGGGTACAATTCTGATGTGAATACCAGAACTCTTGATATGCACATTGTACGCTTACGTAAAAAAATAGAGCTTAATCCTGATAATCCGCAATTACTGCAAACGGTAAGAGGTGTTGGATATCGCTTTAACCCAGCGTAACTTATTTTTATAACTGCGTAATCCAGGTAACGAGTAGTAATGCGAGGTATTGTAGAACCATGGTTCCATCAAGATAGAAGAAATAGTAGTATTCATTCTTTTTGATATTGGATTTAAAGATCAGCCAGCCCGTTAAGATTATGGTTAGGGTAAGGGCAACGATGTCTCCTACTGTTGCCTGTCTGAATAGAATTAACAGCAAGACATAGAGGCCGAGTAAAAATTGGCAGAAGACGTAAGCTTTTTTTTCTCCAAGCATTACAGGGATTGTTTTAAGTGCATACAGCTTATCTTGAAACAAATCTCTGATGTCAAAGGGAACAGTAATGGCCGCAATAAATAAAAAGCGTTTGGCTACAAGTAAGAGGGTTTCGGCCGAGGAGATATTGATCTGATAGCTGCGTTCAAGTTCAACTATTGGTAGCAATACACTGCTTATAGACCAAACAAGAGCGATCAGAAATAGCTTAATTCCCGGGATATTTCTTAAACCGATTTGCTGCTTATTTAGTGTTAGGAAAGGTACATTGTAGCCAACAGCCATTAATCCGGTAAATACCATCAGCAGTTTAGATTCCAAGCTTAAATACCATAAGCCGAGTGGAATTAAACACAAAATACAAATCAGTGTAATTGAAATGATTAGGCGATGATGTGAAAATATCCATCTAACTCTAATGTATGGTGAATTTCCTGGGTCTTTAGGCTTGGCCAATAACATACTAAAGTTGTAAAGACCTACTGTAGCAAAGAATAAGAATGCAAGTATATATTTATCTGCAGGAACATGTAAAAGATGATAGGTTACCAAGCCCTGGGCAACCGCACAAATACCTATAAACAGGTTGCTGAATAGCAGGAAATCAAGAATAGAAAGAAGTATTCTTTTAATCATTTGCAGAGAGGCGGTTAATTTAATTAGGCCCGCTTCAATTCAAATATCGTTATTTCCGGTAAAATTCCAACCCTTCCTGGATAACCTAGAAAGCCATAACCAACATTTACATAAAGTTGTTGATTTTGTTCTTTGTAAAGACCAGCCCATTCTTTGTATATGTATTGTATAGGGCTCCACTGATAATGTTCAGTTCTTACGCCAAACTGCATGCCATGAGTATGGCCACTAAACATAGCATCTATTTGTTGATATTTTTTCAAAACCTCTTGCCTCCAATGAGAAGGATCGTGAGATAGTAGTAGCTTTACAGGTAGATCATCTGTGTCTTTAGTTGCCAGGTCCATCCGGCCATACTTTGGAAAACGGCCCATTCCCCAATTTTCAATCCCTAATATTCCAATCTCCTCGCCATCTATCTTTAACCGGCGATGCTCATTCATCAGTAAATCCCAACCCATTACTTTATGGGTTTTAATTACATCCTGCAGGTTCTTAGCTTTAGCAGCTGATGGTGCGCCACCAAAATGATAATCGCCATAGTCATGATTTCCGAGTACGGAATACACTCCAAGGGGTGCTTTAACTTTACTGAACAGATCCTGATAGTCGCGCATCTCAGTGGCCATATCATTAACAAGATCTCCTGTGAAAAAGATAAAGTCAGGTTTTTCTGCCAGGAGCATTTCTACACCGCCCTGTACCGCCTTCTTATTATAAAAACTTCCAGAGTGGATATCCGAGATCTGACCAAATCTGATTCCTTCAAAAGCCTTTGGGAGGTTCGGGAGCACTAAAGTCCTCCTTTTTATCTTATAGTCGTAGGCGCCAGAGGAAATGCCCCAGGTAAGAGAGGTCAAGGGAATAGCAGCTGTGATTAATCCAGCTTTTATAATAAACGACGATCTGCTTATAGGTTCTCCAACCATAGTTTGGGGCTCTTTCTCAGTCAAAACTGCTGTGTTTTTTCTTTTGAAGAACCTGTTTATTTTAACAATTAATCTCCTTATGTCATCAATCAATAAAAACGGCAGCATTACTATTTTACAAACCAAGGTTAAAAAGAATGCCACAAGAATAACTGATCGAAGGCTTAAATATAAAGGTAAGTAAGAAGGAACATAAATCGCTGCAAACACGCCTATTACAAGAATACCGGTGTACGTCCACCAAATTATTGAAAACAGTTTTTTTGTAGTTGGCTTCCATTTTTTAAATACGGATAATATTGCCCGATAACAGTAGTAATCGAAAGCCAGAAGTAAAACAGATAAAATTATAAGTGCGGGTAGTCGTCCCATTTAAGTATTTTTATTAATAAGATTACCTGAAATTAATGTCATCGTCGTCGTCATCACCAAGTTCGGTGTTAAATAAGCTTTCAAACATATCTGAGAATCCGAATCCCCCTTCAAGATATTTTTTGTTTAACTGTGAATATTCCGCCAAACCATGCAGTACAAATTCCATTAACAATAAGGTTTGGTTTTCGCTTRGTTTAGGATGGAATTTTTTAACCAGATCATATAGGCCGTTAACCTCCCTAAGCTGCTTTTCGTACTTTGCCTGTGTAAGGGAGTCGGCTATATCTAGTGTATTTCCATCTGTGAACCATTCGGTTATGTTAGTGTATGGGTTAGCGGTTTTACTTTTTTTGGCTCTTTCCGGATCAGGGAAATAGCGAGCAAATAAACTTTTAATTGCTTTGCCGATGAGTGTATTCGCAACCTTTGCAGGTCCTTCCAATTCACCTTCGTAAACCAGTTCAATTTTTCCGGTTACTGCTGGAATAATGCCTACCAGGTCAGAAAGTCTTATGGATGTGCTTTTCTCTCCATTAATCAACATTCTTCGTTCTGCAGTACTAATGAGGTTCTCATAAGCGGTAATGGTTAACCTTGCTGAAACCCCCGACTTTTGATCAATAAACTCACTTTTTCTGGCCTCAAATGCAACTTGTTCTATCAGATCTTTAACCAGGCCATCTACTTCGATGTTCGCTTTTTGCTCTTCTGTTATTTTTGCTTCCTGGAAGGTTATCTTTCTGGAAATGTCAATGGTTTTAGGATAGTGGGTTAGGATTTGGCTTTCTATGCGGTCTTTCAGCGGCGTCACAATAGAGCCTCTATTGGTATAATCTTCCGGGTTTGCAGTAAAAACAAATTGTACATCTAATGGCAAGCGTAACTTGAAACCTCTTATCTGAATATCTTTTTCCTGTAGCATATTAAATAATGCCACCTGTATGCGCGCTTGCAAATCGGGCAGCTCATTAATTACAAAGATGCTTCTATGAGCTCTGGGTATTAAACCAAAATGAATTACCCGTTCGTCGTTGTACGTTAATTTTAAGGTAGCAGCTTTAATTGGATCAACATCTCCAATCAAATCGGCTACGGTTACATCGGGAGTAGCCAGTTTTTCAGTATATCTTTCGCTACGGTGCTGCCAGCTAACAGGGGTATTGTCGCCATGAATTAATATTTCATGCTTTGCGTACCATGAAATAGGGTTCAAAGGGTCATCAAAAATCTCACTTCCGCTTACGTATGGAATATACTCATCTAAAAGATTTACCATCAGCCTGGCAATACGTGTTTTTGCCTGACCGCGTAAACCCAACAATAAAATATTATGGCGCGAAAGAATAGCCGTTTGCAATTCCGGAATCACGGTTTCATCATATCCTAAAATGCCTTCAAATCCAGCATCCTTATTTTTAAGCTGAACAATCAGATTCTTACGAAGCTCGTCTTTTACAGATAATGATTTATAGCTTGAGGCCTTTAGTTGGCCAAGTGTTTTTATGTTGTTGTAATCCATGTCTTATCTTTTCGAATTGAGCGCTTAGAACTTATCTGACTGTTTTCCGTCTGTTCTTTATATAATCTTCAAATATGTATTCTCCAAGGCCGGTTAAGGAACTATAGAATGCTCTTCCTCCGTTGATCTGGGTAAATTCTCGTACAAACTGTTGCAGGTAAGGATCCTGGGCTATCATAAACGTGGTAATTGGGATATTTAGTCGTTTGCATTGAGCCGCCATATTTAAGGTTTTATTAACCACCTTTCTGTCAAGCCCCATACTGTTCTTGTAATATCTGCCGTTTTCTTTTAAACAAGTTGGTTTACCATCCGTAATCATGAAAATCTGTTTGTTATGGGTTTTACGACGGCGTAGTAAATCGGCTGCCAATTCCAATCCGGCAAAAGTATTTGTGTGGTAAGGCCCTACTTGTAAATAAGGCAAATCCTTAATTGATATAGGCCATGCATCATTGCCAAATACAACAATATCCAGCGTGTCTTTAGGATATCTGGTTTTAATTAGCTCTGCCAACGCCATAGCTACTTTTTTAGCGGGCGTTATCCTGTCTTCGCCATATAGAATCATAGAATGTGATATGTCTATCATCAGTACGGTCGATGTAAGGGTCTTATAGTCTTTTTCCTCTACCTCCAGATCTCGCTCTGTTAACGTAAAGTTAGCAATGCCGTGGTTTATTTGGGCATTCTGGATTGACGCGGTAATGTCTATCTGATCTAAACTGTCACCAAAAGTAAATTCTCTTCTGTCTGCATTTTTCTCTTCGCCAATGCCTGATATATTGGTGTTGTGGTTACCCTTTCCGGCTTTTTTTAACTGGCCGAATATCTCTTCAAGGGCAGATTTACGTATGGTTTGCTCTGTTTTGGCAGTTATGCTTAAGTCACCATTTGCCGGGTTCTCTTTCAAATAACCTTTTTCCTTAAGGTCATCAATAAAATCACCCATCCCATATTCGTTATTTGTGAACTTATATTTCTTGTCCAGCTCGTTCATCCAGGCCAATGCCTCCCCGGCATCGCCTGCAGTATAATTCAAAAGCTGGGTGAAAAGCTTAAGCAATTCATCAAAGCCACCTTTCGGTAAATCATCGGGTTGGAAATTAGAAAAATGGAAACCTCTCATATATTCATTATAAACGAATTATCGAAGGTAAAAGTTTGAGGTGTTAATAATGTTATCCAGTTGTAAAAATACCTCAGGCAGAGAAGTTTCGGCAGCCTATTTAGGGCTGCCGTTTGCCAATGCTCTCTCAGCTCTTTTTATTGCCAGGCGTTCTCTCCACTTAGCGTAAGGAGCTTTAAATGCCATTTTTAAAATACTGTCAACACCTCCTTTAATAGCAAGGTTAAATACACTCTGGGCCTTTCTTGTAATTGACGCATCCCACGCTCTTAGGCTTAACGAAAAAGAGCCGTCAAGATATTTCATCCAATGCCACATACCGGTAGGCATAAACAGGGTATCACCGTGTTCAAGAAAAACTTCATAACCTTCAACCCCCTTAAGTGCTGGGAATTTCTCAAAATCAGGATTGGCTACGTCATAATCTTCTAATGCGTAGGTTGCATTAGGGATACAGTACAAGCGCTTCTTCCATTTATTATCAAAAAGGATAATGTGCTTTCTTCCACCGAAGTGGGTATGGAAAAGGTGAGGTAAATCTATATCGTAATGTAAAAAGGTAACCGAGTTCGATCCTCCAAAAAACATAGCGGGCATGCTTTCAATAAAGCCTCCCATTAAATCTTTAGGAATAACAATATCATTTACCAGGTTAGGAACATGTTTAAACAGATTAAAGAAAAAGATCCTCAGTTCTGTTGGTTTAGATTTAATAAGATCAAGATAATCCCCAAATCTCATCTCTGCTACAGATGCATTAATCGGTTTCGACGGATCAGCCTTAGAATTGTCCATCAAGCTAACTTTCAGATCTCCTCCTATTTCTTTTAAATAGTCGGTCGTCCATTTTTCTCTTGCCGGCCATGTTTTAGTCAGTCCTTTAATGATCAAAGGGCGTCTGGCATCTAAATAATTTTTTTTAAAATCAGCGGGGCTGATGCTCTCAACGGTATCTACCGGCTTTAAAATAAAACTCATAAGTTTTAATGATAAGATACGTGTTAACGGCGAAATGCCTGTTTACCGACCTTATTTAAAACAAACTTAGATAAAAAAATCCTTCTCTTCATAAGGTCATTCTTAATTTATTTCATAGCTACTATTTCAAATAAATTAAGATTAGATCATTATTAACAGGGTTGCTGACTGACGAGCGCTCTGTTTGCTCGTTTGATAGCCAGTTTCTCTTTCCAGGTCATGTACTTTTCTTTGAAATTAGCTTTCATAAAATCATCAAACTTACGCTGAAGGGTAAGATTATATAAACTTTTTACTTTTACCGCTAATGATTTATCCCAGGCCCTTAGGCTAATAGAAAAAGACCCATCAAGATATTTCATCCAATGCCAGTAACCCGTAGGCATAAATAAAGTGTCGCCATGCTCCAGAAATGCTTCAACTCCTTTAACACCTTGCAGTGCCGGAAATTTATTAAAGTCTGGCTTTTCAACATCATAATCCTCTAATGCATAAGTAGCATATGGAATTTGATAAAGGCGCTCTTTCCATTTGTTTTCAAAAAGGATCACATGTTTGCGACCGTTAAAATGGGTATGAAAAATATGAGCAAGGTCTATATCATAATGCAAAAAAGTAACGGAACCTTTTCCACCAAAAAACATGTTTGGGTAGCTGTCCAGGAAACCGCCCATCAATTCTTTCGGTGCACGATAGTCATCCAGTAGTTTAGGTGCTTGTTTAATGGGGTCAAACAAAAAAATGCGGAGGTCGGTAGGTGTGTTTCTAATTAATTCTACATAATCTGCGAACTTCATTTCAGCTGCTGAAGCATTAATCGGTTTTGAAGGATCAGCTTTAGAGCTGTCATATAAGGGAACAGTTCTATCGCCGACAACAGATTTCATGTAGTCTAAATTCCACTTGTCGTATGCAGGCCATGTCTTCGACATGTTTTTTATAATGAGCGGTTTGCGGGCGTTCAAGTAGTTCTTTTCGAATTCCTCTTTGGAAATATCATTAACGATATCGATTGGTGATAAGTCAAACTTCATGTTAATTCAATATTAAGATAAAGCAAAATTATAGAAAAACGATAGTGAAGGGAATTGCAGATATCAAAAATTGAAAATCCCTGACAAAACAAAAAAGCCGATGCTTTTTAATTACATCGGCCATATTGATCACCACCCGAAAGTCTTACTTCAATGAAATTTTCAACGCTTATAAGTATATATACGTTCAAATCTTAATGACGGATTTCTCTATTCATAATAAGTTATATGCTGATTAATCTTTTTGACGTTTTAATTGTCATACCAACATAATCCAACAAAACAACTATGAAAACAGCCATTAAGATCCCCTTCTCTTTTGTATTTGTTTTGTTTTTTATTACCCTATGCTCTTTTTTTCAAAAGGAATCAGTTACTGTAAAATTGAAATTCCCTTACAAGCAAGCAGGACTAAGTGAGCGACAGGCAGCCGAACACATGCTAAGCAGATTTACTTACGGCCCCAAGGCTGGAGACGTAGATCGTGTTCTGAAAATAGGTTTAGAGAAATGGTTTATACAACAGCTGGAAGGCAGCTTACAAGATGAAGAGCTGGATAAAATGTTGGCCCAATTTGATGATATCAATTTAAGTAATACTGATGTAGAAAATAAATATCCCAGATCTGCAAGAGTATTGCGTATGGCCATTAAAGATGGAGCTATAGATAAAGATTCGGTAAATAAAGGAAATCAGGCAGCGTATAAAAAGCAGATTAAAGAGTATATGGAAATGAATGGACTAAAGCCCCAACAAGAGCTATATCGTCAGTTTATTAACCAGAAAATTTTAAGAGCTGCTTATACGAATAATCAATTACGGGAGTTACTTACCGATTTCTGGTTCAATCACTTTAATGTCTCTTTGACCAAAAACCAATGCGCTTCTTTTGTTCCTGCTTTTGAACGGGATGTGATCAGACCCAATGTAACTGGTAAGTTTAACGATTTGCTGCTGGCTACGGCTAAGTCTCCTGCAATGCTTATCTATTTAGATAATTTTAGTAGCAGCGGGCAACCTGCAGCTGTCAGAAATGATTCTGTACAAACAAAAGGTGGCAATAAGAATAGGAAAGCACAGGTTAAAAAGAAACAAGGGGGATTAAACGAAAATTATGCCCGTGAGGTAATGGAATTACATACACTTGGTGTGGATGGGGGGTATGACCAGAACGATGTAACGCAGGCGGCAAGGGTATTAACGGGCTGGACTATCGCTCCAATGGGCGAAGATGGATATGGTGCAGGAATGAAAAAGCTGATGGATAATGTTGGGGAAACTAATCTTGAAAAAAGAGGGTTTGTGCATCAGGGAGATTTCTTATTTGTGCCCACCTGGCATGATAATGGAGAGAAAACMGTGCTTGGCAAACGATTCTCTGCCAATGGTGGGTATGAGGAAGGTGTAACTTTACTAACCATGCTTGCCCATCATCCTTCTACGGCAAAATTCATTTCAAAAAAGATTGCAACAAGATTTGTAAGCGATCAACCGTCTCCACGGCTTATAGATAGAATGGCAAAAACATTTATTAAAACAGACGGAGATATAAAACAGGTAATGATCACCATGGTTTCTTCTCCCGAATTCTGGAAGGTTGATGCTTTAAGGGAAAAAACAAAGTCGCCTTTTGAACTTGCCATTAGCGCAGTACGGAGTTTAGATGCTCAAATTACACAACCATATCAGTTGTTTAGCTGGATCAACAAAATGGGACAAAAGATGTACTATTATCAGGCTCCAACAGGATTCCCAGATAGGGGTCAATATTGGATTAATACCGGAGCATTATTAAACCGAATGAATTTTGGTTTGGCACTTGCTTCTCAGCGCATCCCAGGAATAAAGGTTGACCTGGCGGCTTTAAACAATAATCATGAACCCGAGAGTGCTGAGGCAGCTTTAACAACATACAGCAAGATCATTATGCCCGAACGTAATCTTGACGCTACCATAAAGAGATTGAAACCTATGCTTAAGGATCCCGATTTAAATAAAAAAGTAGAAATAGCTGCTGAGAAAAACACGCCCGTAGCATCGAATATTGACAACACCGAAGTTATGGGAGGCGTTAAAAAGGGTAGAATAACTAAAAAAGAAGATGTGAAGAATTCAGAATTGGCTCAGGTAGTAGGTGTAATTCTTGGTTCTCCTGAATTCCAACGTAAATAGATTTAAATAAAAAACTATCATGACATCAAGAAGGGGATTTTTAAAAGCAGGAGGACTTGCCTTATTTGGAATAGGGATGGGTGGAGTACCAGGTTTTCTGGCCGATGCTGTTGCCGGGATAAAGCAACCAGGCCTTTTTGAAAGAAGGAAAATACTAGTTTGCATTTTTCAGCGGGGAGCTATGGATGGACTTATGGCGGTAACTCCTTTTACAGACGAATATTTAAGGACTGCGAGACCGTCTCTGTTTATGTCAGCTGCTAAAACTTCTGCAAATAAACCCTTGATAGATTTGGATGGCCGTTTTGGGTTACACCCTTCAATGGGCTCCTTTGAACAGGTATTTAGAGAAAAAAGAATGGGAATAGTACACGGAATAGGTTCTCCAAATAATACACGCTCTCATTTCGACGCACAGGATTATATGGAATCAGGTACGCCTTTTCAAAAAGGTACTGAAAGTGGGTGGCTAAACAGAGCCGTTGGCTTGCTTGGGCACGACGGAGTAACGCCCCTCAGAGGAGTGAGCTTAACTTCATCCTTACCAAGATCTTTTTATGGTGATAATCCCGCGGTAGCCATTAGCAACCTGCAAGATTTTAACATTCAAATGAGGGGTAATGTTAATGGAGCCAACATGGCTGCTAAAAGCTTTGAAGATCTTTACGATCAAACTTCCTCTGGTCTATTAAAAGAAACCGGGAAAGAGAGTTTTGAAGCCATAAAAATGCTTCAAAAAACAGATGTGAAAAATTATAAACCCACCAATGGAGTTATCTATCCTAATTCAGCCTTAGGAAATTCTTTGAAGCAGATTGCACAGCTAATCAAAATGAATGTAGGGATGGAAGTGGCATTTGCTGAATCGGGAGGATGGGATACTCACTTTAATCAGGGAAGAGAAACCGGAATTTTTGCAAGAAATGTAAATGATCTCAGTGAAAGTATTATGGCCTTTTGGACAGACATAGATACGCTGCAAGATGACGTAACGGTTATGACCATGACTGAGTTTGGCCGAACAGTAAAACAAAACGGAACCGGAGGGACAGATCATGGCAGGGCTTCCTGCAACTTTATTCTTGGAAATGGAGTAAAGGGAGGATTAGTACATGGTATAGTGAATCCTCTTGCAATTGAAAACCTTGAAGATGGAAGAGACCTTGCAGTTACTACAGATTTTAGAGCTGTGTTTAGTGAGGTTGCCGATAAGCATTTAAGAATTAATAATGATAAGGTGCTGTTCCCAGACTGGAGTGGCTCAAAAATAGGAGTGATGAGTTAATAAGGGTGTCCAAAACTTGATTTAAACACCCTTATAGGCCTTACGGCAGTTTTTTAAAATCAATTTCAGGATGTTCTTTTCCAGATGATTTTCTTTGTAAAGGAGTTTTTATTGGAGTGAAATCATTAAAAAAGCCACAATTCTTTAAAAAGAATGACGAATCTTCTGTTCCTCCTGCATAATCCTTCCTGTAATTCTCTCTTGCAGTGGCATCAGCTGTAAATGTTGCTGCGGTAACTTCATGCCAATTACCTTCAGAATCAATGGCCCATTGATTTTTATATTTTGCTTTGCGGGATTGATCGCCTGTTGATGGAGAGAAGTTTTCTAAGAAGGAATGGAGTCCTTTTAAATACTCTCCGGACTTTGGACGTTCAAAGCTGGCTACAAGTTGCCAGTTTCCTTTTTCCAAATCCTTAAAATAGGCGGTATATATCGTCGTTTTTTTGTCTTTATTAGGTTGTGCTCTTATTAAAAAAGCATAACTTTTTCCAGCTTTCCATGGATAAAACATATAGCTCTGACCGCCAGAACCCTCATTGCCGAATTCGCCTGTTTTTGTTGTGCTTCCTTTTTTAAGCAATACAACCTTCATGCTGTCTGGAATGGATTTAGGATCGTCAGTGGAGAATGGGCTCCAAATAGAAAATAAAACCCTACGCTCAGTTGGTGAATTTACCTGCATCCCGAAGTATCCTCCGCTAAAGCCATTCGACATAAAGTACGTACCTAATTTATCTTCACCTACCGGAACCTGAATTTCATTGTAAAACCATTCCGTATTGTTTTCTGCTTCAGCAGGGATTTTGTAACCCAAATGTACAGATGGGCCTCTGTGACCCCAATAAAAGTAATTGCCTTCATCGTTTTTAACGTAAGCAGCACCTTTTAAAAGCTCTTCGCTGCCACTTACAATTAAATCAGATACCTCTGCAAAAAAACCTCCTGTTTTAGAAAGTCCTTTTAGCTCTATCTTCACATATCCAGGCTGTTTAATGGTAATGCTTCCTATTTTAACTATAGCAGAGCCCAGATTACCTACTTCTTTCACAAGAGTCGTGCCCTCGGCAGTGAGACTTATTTTACTTTTCCCCTCCGGGACACTTAGTTTTAAAGAAATCTCTGCTTCTCCGGAAGATTCTGTTCTAAAATAGATGGTAATTACATCGCTAGCGGCAGACCAATTGGTTATACCTTCCTTTTTAATGCTGGCTGTCGAGTTTTCGTTTACCCATCCATTCCCGCCAAGCGGTATGGTAATGGTTTCAGGTTCTGCGCTATTTTGGGCTTTTGCTAGGCAAACTGTGCTAAGTAAAAACTGAAATGCAAGCAGAAACAGGGTGGTTCTTTTCATGTTCATTTATGTGTGGTTTGTGTTATAAATTAAATGTATGAAAACCATAATTAAAATGTTGAACTAAATTTAAGTCAAACGTTTGCGCTAATGTTTTAACCAAAATATAATTAGGTTCGAGGGTGGATAATACAATCTAAGAATACAAATGAGAACTTTTTTAACAACCCTATCTCTATTATTGGCTACCTCGGCTGTAATTGGACAGCAATTGCCGTCTGAACTGCAAACCCCCGAAGTAGTCTCAGTTAATAGAATGCCAATGCGAGCATCAGCTTTTGCTTTTGAAAACAAAAATCTGGCTTCTAAGAGAGAGAAAGAAAAATCCGATTACTTTTTAACCTTAAATGGCCAATGGAAATTTAATTGGGTACAGGACCCGCATAAGCGTCCGGATGATTTTTTTAAAACAGATTTCGACGATAGCAAATGGGATAATTTTAAAGTGCCTGCCAATTGGGAAACCAATGGATATGGCTTGCCTATCTATGTAAATCAGCCATACGAATTTGCCGGCCGTAAAAATACCGGCGCTAAAATGAATCCTCCTTTTGATATTCCAGTAGATAATAACCCGGTAGGGTCTTATCGTAAAAAATTTAGTCTGCCTCAAAATTGGGATGGCCGCCAGGTATTTATTCATCTCGGGGCTGTAAAATCCGCGTTTTATATATGGGTAAATGGTAAAAAAGTAGGCTATAGCGAAGACAGTAAACTTGCAGCAGAATTTGATATTACCAGGTATATAAAGCCCGGAGAAAACCTGGTTGCTTTGCAAGTGTACCRCTGGAGTGATGGAAGTTATTTGGAGTGCCAGGATATGTGGCGTATTTCGGGAATTGAGCGAGATGTTTATCTGTATGCTACACCAAAATTAGATGTAAGAGATTTTAAAGCAATTGCAACACTGGATAAATCATATAAAAATGGGGTTCTTTCATTTACTGCCGAAATAGACAATTACAGAATAGACAATAAAACCATGCACAGCAAGCCTGATAGCTTCGCTATAGAATTAGACTTGGTAGATTCYAAAGGTAAATCTGTTTACAAAGATGAAACAAAAGGGGTTAAAACAGCTCTTGGAAATTTTAAAAGTACGGTTAGCTTTAATACACAGGTAGAAAATGTTGCAGCATGGACTGCAGAAACACCAAATCTGTATACACTATTCATCACACTTAAAGATAAAAAAGGAGAAGTGCTGGAGGTTATTCCTCAGCGCATCGGTTTCCGCACTGTAGAACTGGTAAATAATAACTTTCTGGTAAATGGTAGGCGGGTATTCTTTAAAGGTGTTAATCGTCATGAGCATAATGCAACCCAAGGGCATACACTTACCCGTGCCGATATGAGAAAAGATATGGAGATGATGAAAAAGCTGAATGTAAACTCAGTTAGGCATTCTCATTATCCTCCTGATCCATATTGGATGGAGTTATGTGATGAATACGGTCTTTATGTTGTTGACGAAGCGAATATAGAATCTCATGGTCGCTATTACGATCTGGCATATACACTGGGTAATGATAAACAATGGAGAGCTCCTCATTTGGAGCGTATTAAAAGAATGTATGAACGCGATAAAAATCATTCGTCGGTAATCACATGGTCGCTTGGAAACGAAGCGGGAAATGGGGTTAATTTTTATGAGGGTTACGACTGGTTAAAGTCAAATGACATCAGGCCGGTACAATACGAACGCGCAGAAGAAGATTACAATACAGATATGATTGTGCCTCAGTATCCAGATCCGAATTGGCTTAAGGAATATGCTAACAGCAAACCAGACAGACCCCTTATTATGAGTGAATTTGCGCACATTATGGGCAACAGTTTGGGTAACTTTAAAGAATATTGGGACGTTATAGAAAGCCAGCCTAATTTACAGGGAGGCTTTATTTGGGAGTGGATAGATCAGGCAATTGATACGGTTAAAAATGGTAAACGCATTAATGCATATGGTGGAGATTTTCCATTAAGCGGTCCCGTTAATCAGGATTTTAGTGATAATGATTTTTGTGTAAAAGGTGTTGTTACCAATTACAGAGGAATGACACCAATGGCTGTTGAGGTAAAAAAGGTATATCAGTATATTAAAACAGCTTATAACGGGTCAAATAATATCAGCATCAATAATTCTTATTTCTTTAAAAACCTTGATAACGTTGGGCTGGCATGGGAACTTCTGGAAAATGGTAAGGCTATAGAGAAAGGTAATATAAGTGCTTTAAATATTGATCCAAGAACAGAAAAGGAGATCAGCTTACCAATTAAAACCAAGGTTAAGGAAGGAGCAGAATACTTTTTAAATATTTATTATAACCTTAAAAAGGAAGAACCGTTTTTACCGGCGGGATATAACATCGCAGCAGAACAATTTGCATGGAACGGTACAGCCCAACCTGTTAAAATAGCAACTGCTAATGGCAAGCTATTGATAGAAAAAGAATCAGGTAAAGCTATTGTAAAAGGCAAAGACTTTTCTGTAGCTTTTGATATGGCAGCGGGTACTATGAGCAGCTATAGTATTAAAGGGGTTCAAATGCTTGCCGAAGGACCAATCCCGGCATTCTGGCGTGCACCTACAGATAATGATATAGGTGCAGGTTTTAACAGTAGCTTAAGGAAGTGGCGCAATGCTTATACAGAAGGTAAACTAAGTATGGCGGATCTTAAACAAGATGGGGCGGGTGATGTGACTGTAACATTTACAAAAGAACTGGTAAATGGTGATGCTTCTGTAACGCAGACATTTACAGTAAGGGCAGATGGAGTGGTTAAAGTAGACAACAAGTTTACAGCCATTAAAGGAAAGTATCCGCTAATGCAGCGTATCGGTAATGATCTGCAATTAAGCAAAGAGTTTAGTAAAATAAATTTCTATGGCCGCGGCCCTGGAGAAACCTATTGGGATCGTAAAACAGGGTCCTCTATTGGCCTGTATAGTCAAACTGTTGATGAGCAGTATTTCCCATATGCGCGTCCACAGGAAAGCGGTAATAAAACAGATGTACGCTGGGTGAATTTTACAGATAAAAAAGGAAAAGGGTTAAGCTTTGGTATGGCCGATAGCTTATTGAGCTTCTCAGCACTTCCATATTCATTGGATGATCTTGACCCGGAAGAAGAGAAACAGCAGTATCATTCAGGCGAACTTGTTAAGCGCGATAAAATTTACATGCACATGGATTTGATCCAAAGTGGTGTACAAGGAATCGATAGCTGGGGTTCTATGCCTTTACAGGAATACAGAGTTCCTTTTGTAAAACATGAATATTCTTACTGGATAAACCCAATAAAATAACCAGAAAAAGGGAGCGTAAATTTACGCTCCCTTTTTTAGCTTCTATTCCCTTTGTTCTGATTTTGAAATGATTGCGCAAACGTTTGCAATTTTTATCATCTTGCAGATTGCTGGTGAAGTGTTAGGTAACTTTCGCAGTTCTAAGGTATTTAGAGAATCTTAAAGGGAACAATCTTTTAAACAAAACTCCCTTCACTTCTTTACCCCCAATGTACACTTCCTCCTTATTTAGTTTTACTGCCTGAACGATCTTCCTGGCACAATCTTCCGCTAACATACCATTTTCCTGTGCAGCATCCATGGTGCCCTGCGGTGTACCATTTGCCGTTAATGCATTAAGCGTAACATTCGTTTTAATAAAACCAGGACAGATAATTGTAATGTTTATCTTTTTGTCATACACTTCAGACCGAAGTGAATCAAAGTATCCATGCAATGCGTGTTTCGATGCTGAATAAGCAGAGCGCATCTTTGTGCCAAACTTTCCAACCAGGCTGCTTATGCAAACAATATTACCACCTCCATTTGCAATCATATTAAGCAGCACTGCTTTGCTTAGGATGGTTGTTCCCCAAAAGTTAACATTCATTAAACGTTGTTCAGTTTCGAGGTCGGTTTCCAGAGCCAATCCACGCTGACTAATTCCACCGCTATTGATCAGAATGTCGATATGACCATAAATACGAATAGCCTCTTCGGCTTTTCCGCTTAAGGTGGCTGTATTTTCAAGATCTAAGGACAATACATGAATGTTTACCGGATTCTTGCAGTTCGTTTTAACCCGAAATAACTCATCACGATTGCGTGAGGATATGATCAATCTTGCGCCTGCTTTATTATATTCATAAACCAAAGCTTCGCCAATTCCAGAGGATGCGCCGGTAATCCAAACAACTTTACTATTCATTACTTAATATTTAAGGTGATCATCTTCTGTTATAAACAATTCAGATGCGATATGATCTGCAAACAATTTCCCATCTAACGTTAAAACAAGCTGGTCACTCTGATTTTCTAACCACTTCTTTTCTATAAAAGGCTTTATATTTTTAATAGTGTCCGTTAAGAACACCTTGCCAAAATCAGACTCAATTTTAGTTAAACTTGTACCCCACATTGTCCTTAATGAGGTCATAATATATTCATTAAACCTATCGTAAAGACTAAGCTCTTCAATCGTTTCGGCGAGTTTTCCAGCTTGCAATTCGCTTAAGTAAGCTGTATTATTTGCGATATTAAGATATCGTGTTTTACCGCTAAAACCATGAGCAGATGGGCCTATCCCCAAATAAGGAATCCCGCGCCAGTAATTGGTGTTATGAACGGCGTACTTGTCTGGTTTGCTGAAGTTCGAAATCTCATAATGCTCAAAACCACCTTCTTTTAGTTTGTCAATAAGTGTAATAAATTGAGAAGCACTCTGTTCATCATTAACAGGCGTTTGTTTGCCTTTTTTTATTGCACTTGCAAGTGCAGTGCGTGGCTCAACAGTTAATGAATATGCCGAAATATGTGGTGTTTGGAATTCAATAGCTTTATTAATATTGCTTAGCCATTTGTTGTCTGTTAGTAAAGGATAGCCATAAATAAGGTCGATGCTCAGGTTTTCAAATCCTGCATCCTGACTGCGTTTTATGCAGGTTTCAGCTTCGCCTGCATTATGGGCCCTGTTCATCCATATCAGATCCTCATCAAAAAAAGATTGTATTCCTATGCTAAATCTATTAACGGGTAACTGCCTTAATTCGCTGATCTTTTTTGCATCAAGATCATCAGGGTTAGTCTCAATAGTGATCTCAGCATCCGATGAAACAGAGAAATGTTTAGTTATGGTATTAAATATTTTTTCAAAACCTTTTGATGGAAGTACTGATGGTGTTCCACCCCCAAAATAAATAGTACCGACCTGATCTGTTATCCTGGATTTTTTTCGAATAATTTCCTCGCATATGGCATCAGTCATCTCATCAATGTATTTTAAAGAGGTACTGAAATGAAAGTCGCAATAACTACAGGCTTTCTTACAAAAAGGAATATGGATATAAATGCCGGACATCTGGCAAAAATAAGGTATAAAAATGACTTGTGTACAATAGAGAGATTAATCTGGCACGATCAGCGAAGGTAATTACTAATTAGTTTACGACGTTCAAAAGAACTTATAATCTCGTTTTCCAGTGGAGTATGTGAGATCATAGTATTACCATCCCATTTCTCACTGTTGTATGGAATGTTCTTCATCAACCCCACATCGTCGGTCTTTGGTGTGATAGTCATGTATTTCTCTTTCGAAAGCGTATCATCATAATCGTACATTAAGATCTTTGCATCATAAAACAATTTCTTAGCCGTCACAAAACCAAATGCAGCTTTGCTGGTGAATTTAATATCAGCAAAATCAAGAACAGTAGCACCATCTGCAGTCTTTTTAAAGTTCACTATAGTATTTACTTCTGTGTCTTTTAATTTTAGTGGACCACTCAGGTCAAATGAAAAGTTAACGATCTTCCCGTCAAGTTTCAATACGTCGTAATTTTCAGTATCAATGAATATCTTTCCAACGAACATATTATCTGTCTTGTTAGTTTTAGGCGTGCACATAATCACAGCAATTTCATGCATATTACTTCCTGTTATATATTGGCTGATACGGCAATCATATAGAGAATCCGGTCTTTTCGTTACTGGTTTTCGTACCACATTACTTGGTAAATATCCCGTAGACATAAAGCTAAAGAAGCTAAAGTTTGTAAAGCTGATCATACTTTTCTCCAGATTAGCATACCTTGTTTGTAACGGTTGCCAGCCAGTCATGGCAAAACTCTGCCATTGGCCGTTAAATATAGCTTCCTGCATGCCGGTGTAGGTATCACCCTCCTTAGTGAACTGTCTGATGTATCCTTTGCCGTAATACTTCCTGGTAGCATGGGCATACACCTTTTCAAATGCTTTCCTGATCAGCTGGACTGCATTGTCTCTGCCAACCAACACCGTGTCAAGGCTGATGGATGCAGGACTAAGCACTATCGATAACTGTTGCGTGGGATCTGTCACCGTAATTTTTTGTGTTTGATAACCAACGTAAGATATGTTTAATGTAACAGGAAGGGCATCTGCATAAATCTCAAAACCGCCTTCATCATTACTTATGGTAGCATTTTGAGCCTGTTCATTGTAAATGCTTGCATTGGGCAAGGGCTGTTTATTAGTTGAATCTGCAACAGTTCCATGCAGTTTAATGCCTTGATTTGCCTGGGCAAAAAGTGCTGGCGTACAAAAAATAAAACTAAGGCAATAAAGAATAAGAATCTGATAAAATCGCATAGAGATAAAAATAAGAAATAAAAATAGGAGCAATGGTATTGCGCAATACCATGCTCCTATTGTAGGTTGTTAACCTCTAAAGGGTAACGGTAGCACTCGCTTCCCAGCCGTCATTGCTCGCTTTAGCAGAAAGACTCCACGCTGCAAACTCCATTCTCTCTTCAAGCTCTTCTACTTCGAACATTTTAACCAACTCTGGCTGATAGCTCTGTAATTCTTCGGTTGAATTTTTCATAATAGTAAATAATTAATAGGTAAACCGGATGAAATTAAATAGACATCAGTAAGCCACCCGGCCTAGCTTTGCTGACGTAACCCGCGAGTTTTTTAAAATAAAATGGTATAACATCCTCCCCACTAACCAATAAAAAATAAATACAAAAAGATATTCACTTTTCAAGTTGTTGAATGAAAGTTCCATTCTTATCATTTTCATAAACAGATCTAACAGGATAGCCGGAAAATGAATTATACTATCAAAGTGGCTTACAAGCATAAATCCCATATAAATCAGAATAAAAGCAGTGTTAGCCATACCGTAAATAATTAGCCATTTATCTGTTCGGCTAAACGCAGCCGGCAGATGTTTGCTGCGTGAGAAAACTGCTCCGAAAACGTCCTTCACCAGTTTGTTTGCCTTTGGCAGCAGATTTGGTGTATTGGTAATATCTGAAAATACCCAGTAACCATCCATACGCACAAAAGGATTCAGTTCGAACAATATTTTCAGATTGATGAGATAAAAGGCGGTTAGCAGGGTTTTGTTGCCTGTAAAATAAAAAATCAGAAACAGACAAACAGCATAAAGGAGTTCATTGGTTGCACCCGCCAGATTTACTATAATACGACGCTTTTTAGGCACCTGCCAAATGTTGGTTACATCTGAATACAACACAGGAAAAATAAGATAAAAGGCAAAACCGACCTCCCCGTGTTCCACGCCCGCTGCACGAGAGGCCGCGATGTGCCCAAGTTCGTGTATAAGCACCGAAGGATAAACCAAACAGGCGAGAAGTAACAGGTTGACATTTGTCCATTCGAAGGCCTGCTGCGACGGATAACTAATCAATATCCAGGCAACTACTCCCGCAAGTATACTGATCAACACGAAAAATAAACGTGGTGAATACAGGAAACGAAAGGGGGCCGACAAAGCTCCTGCTACCGAAGGTGAAAAAAATGGCACTTGCAGATGCAGGTATTTCCCCTTTTTCTGAACTTTACCATTTTCTTCTTCTGTTAGTATTTGAAAGCCGGACAGCTTTTCCTTTGTAAGCTGACGAAATGTTTCGGTACTCAGGTCTGTATTAAAATGCAGGTTAAAGGCCTGTACAGCTGCTTCATAATCATGATGTTTCTGAAGTAGCTGCACTAGCGTCGCGCTTGCCTGATTAAGCAGCATATGGCGGCCATCCATGGTTTTTAATACCCATCGGCTATTGTCTGTTTCTGAAAGAGAGAGGTCTTTAACTAGCATGGATCAGGGAATATTTTTGTTCGTACAAATGCAACGTATTTAATACTGTAGCCGTAGTGAAAACACGATTATGATCGTCTATTATTACATTCACGCCAAATGAGCTTTTACGCCATTGCTCAACAGTTTCTAACTGGATAACATTTGTTGCCGGAAGTAACAATACCCGGTTGGTGGGCCAGCTACCGTCGCCGGTTTGGTTTCTTAAAAGCCATTCTGCACCTTTCTGTATCTCTTCTGTATAGTGCTTATCGTTGAATTGTAGTAGTGCTTTCATGGCTAGCGCGGTATACAATGCACTGGGCTCATTTACGGCAGGATTATACCAGCAACCATCTGAGTTTTGTATATTACTTAACCAGCATGCCATCCTTGCCGCAGCATCTGCATATTTCTTTGTCTTACTAAGTGCCATTAGGCTAAATGAGGTGGCATAGATTGGACTTGTCCACCAGTACGATGAAATATATCCTTCATCGTGTTGTTGTTTGAGTAAATAACCAATTGTATCGTCATAAGCCTCATTGATTTCCATAAAAGATAATACACAGGCAGCTACAGCCGACACACAGTTATGAGGCATTAACCAACCTGCAACGCTTACACCTTTGTCTAAACCGAGCTTTTCCCGCAGCGATAATTCATTGTTATAAGTCGCCCACCCACCATTACTATGCATAAACGAGCGCCAGTTAACCACGGTCGCCTCCGGTACATTTACCCCCCTGTTATTTTGCATCCATATAAAAAAATTAATAGAGTCCGCGTCAGCGATGATATTTTCATTATACGCCGCTCCGGTTCGGGAAAGTAATTGTTCTGATGCTTTTGCTATCAATGCTTCGTTCCCGGGTATATCCGAAAGCTGCAGAACAACATAAGCTGTAATCCAATCTCTGCCAAAGCCGGCCGAGGTCAGAAAATCGCGCCAGTAACCATCCTCCTGTAAGGAGCCCGCCATAAAATCTATTCCTGCAGTGGTTGAGTGCTGTATTGTTCTGGCCTGTAAATGATCGGTGCTTTTTTTGGCCTTGTCCTTTGTTTTCTCAATAAGCAGACTTATCTCCCGTATCTGATTACGGCATCTTTCTTCTTTGCTTGTGATAAATGTCACAAGCCTGTGAAGCTGTGTTTTTGCAGCTATTGTTTTTGCAAGCCGAAAATGATCAATGGCATTCTCTAAATTTCTTACAGCTATGCCTGAAAGAAAGAGATAGCGGTATTTAGCGTCACTTGAAACCGCCGATAGATTATGCCCTTGATCTTTAATTGCTTCCTCAACCTGGCTGTGGGTATATGTCCATTGTTGTTCTATTCCGTCTTTTTTAAAATCGTCGAGATCATCAAGATATTGAAATCCGATATGCAAGTGCTGCAGACATTCTAACCAATCAGGAGTATGCTGAAAATCCTTAGGCATCAATCCATTCAATGCATAAACAATGGCATTACATACTGCAGACTTACCGGAAGCAATTTTTTTAAATACTGCTTCAGTAATTGCGGGTCTTTTTTGTGACCATTGTTTTTCTAACAAGGTGGTGTTGAAGTACTCTAGTTTGCAGGCTTCAAAGTACTGCCAGAACGGATTGCTATTCTCGTACAGCCTCCCCAGCTCTGCTGCTGATCTCTCGAAAAAACTAAAAAAAAGATAAAGATTTGTTTTCTTCTCTGTCGTTTCCGTCTGGCTATCAGTCATATGGTCATAAACCAATAGTGCCCTAAAATAAAGGTAGCTGGCGATGCCTAATTTTTCAAGTTTGGCTGCCGGTATATTAATATCATTTTTCCCATTCTCTGTAAGAAGGGGAATTAAGTTAAGATAAAAGCTATGCGAATGATATAAATCCGGAGAAGTAAGCGCTTCTTTCGTCGCATTTTCTAGGAAAAGCGTGTTCACATATTCACTAAACTGGTCAGTAGTTTTACTCATAATTTAACTCTTGACTTAAACGAAAATTGTAAAAACCAGTAATATTTATTTGGATTTTTACGCTCTAAAGTTTTAGAAATTAAATTTAATCAGTGAGATCTGTCTGGTCAATCACTGAAAACCAGTATTTTTACTTTAATGCTGTTACATATGTAAGGTTATTTTACCGCAAATTTAGTGGTCGACTTGCAAGTATGCTCTATTGAAAAGCTACCGTCATTTTTTGATGTAAAATGCTTAGCAACTCCATTTATAGCTAATTCATACTTTTTGCCAGGAGCCAGCCCCTTGATTGTAAATAGATATTTGTCAGGCGAGGTAACGGTCCATGAATATGCATTAGCATCCCATGAATTAATCTCCATGTTTATGCTACGATTGCTTGCGGAATTAATCTGAAGCAACATCACATCGTCATTGTGCGGATAATAAGTAAGTATATTACCTGCCTTATTTGCACCAAAGCTCTCTTTGCTTTTTATTGAAAAACCATTGGTGCGCATTAAATAGTTGTTAACGCTCAGTTCCAGGTTATAAACTGTGTTGCGGTTTGTATAAGAGAATTTGGTTCCATTTAGCGTGCTACTCATATTCGGTTCCAATCCCATCCTGTTCCATTTTGGCCTGACTCCATAAATATCCCTGTATAAAGCTGTAATACTTGTACTTATGCCAGCCAAAATATCATCACCCAATCCAAGTTGAGTAGTTCTGCTATACCGCTGAGAAGAGAGCCCATCCTTTTTATACTGGTCCAGCAAGTTATTGATGTATTTAAGTGCAATAGCCTTATCGTATTTAGCATAAGCCCTTATACCAAGGTATCCCCAGGTTGGAAATATATCACCATTTTCATATTTTGGGAAAGGCCAGTTGCCCTCACTAACCTCTTCTCTTTTAAAAGAATCAAAGCACAATGGCCAGTGAAAAAGATTCTCAGCTTTAGATCTGTACTCTATCTGATCAAGGATCAACGCTATTCTTTTTGGGTCATCGCATATACCAAACGCTATAGCCGCAAAATTTACTGGTGTAACCAGATTATCGCCATGTACAGAGCCATCTTTGTCTCGCCAATATACATACTGCTGTTTAGCCGCCGACCAAAATCCACCTTCCTCAACCGGCTTGTTAAAAGCGGTTTTTAGGCGCGAAGCTATGGCCAAATAGTGATCTGATTTTTGCTGGTTGCCCAATATCCTTTCGCATTTAGACCATAGGGTCAATGCTTCATACATCTGTGCATTTACAAAAGAATTCTCAAAACTTGCCCACACAATATCTAACCAGTCGCTTGCTTTTTTATCGGCAATGCCATCATTCATCATCTCAAAAATCCCATTATTATTCGAATCGCGTTTGATCAGCCAATCCAAGGCTTTTTCTACACTCAATTGATGAGACCGCAACCAATCAACATTTCCGTTTAAATCAAATTGCTCGCTGGTATTAATCACGTAGCCTGTTTGAGAGTCTATTGTATAGCCCCACATTGCTTCATAATATCCGGTCTTAGAATTATATGTTCCCGGTATCTCATCACCAGCAGCATTGTGCCAGCGCGATAAAACACGGCCATCACYAAGCATGGCCTGGTCCCGCTCCTGATCTAGTGTTGCCGACATGTTGTTGGTATAGTTCGGGTCATTTACCGCCATCCCGATCTGTGCAAAGAAAGGCTCATGCAAACATTTCCAATTCGTTAACCAGCCATTTGCACCTATTATATTGTTATCTACTACACCATATCGCCCGGTTGTGTTTAGCAGTTCCCGTACTGCCACGGCATCAATACCCGCCAAGGTTCCCCTTGAATATTCGCGGTTATAATCCACATATTGCAGTTCAAAACTTACTTTAAGTTTTCCTTTTTTAACTTCAAAAGGAGCAAATACATCGGCCTTGCCCGACACAAACCTGCTTAAGTCGTATCGCTGTTTCAGTTGTGTATCTGTTACTAATTGCGTACAGGTAAACTCATTTTTCTCGCTATGCGAATACTTTGAAGCAATCTCCTTGCCTTTATCAGTTTTTGCTGTAATACGCAATGCATCTCCAGATTCGGTATTCCAGAAAGTTACTCCGCCTGTATGCACGCCATACGTATCGTTTACCTGTTTAAGGTATTTACACCAAACCATGCCACCATTATCCATAATTCCCCCTTTCCAAACAGATAGGTCAGTAAAATTCCATTTAGGAAATGCCATATCTTCCAGACTAGCAGCATTATTGTAATCACGTGTGATATCCCAAATTATCTTGTTGCCATTCAATTTGAAATCCCACACTTCTTTCACTGAAATTGTGCCATTTCCATAGCTAATGCCACTTAACGTTATCCCATTCGCGTTTTTAGTAAGCGTGATATGCTTATTATCATCGGCCGAAGAAAAGGTTGCATTACTTGTTCTGATTCCTGTATAAACCCCTGACGGAGAAAGCGTATTTTTCCCATTTAAACTCAATTGTTTAATTACACAGCCATTTGAATAATCAATTGTAATTGATGTTTTTTTATCAGGAACAGTGATTGTAATTGTTTTGGCACTAACATTATGCTTAATATCACGGTTCTCTATTTCAATAGAAAAACAGGTGYCTTGAAAAAGGAACAGAAAAAAGGAAAGTAGTAGGATAAATCTCATCATTATAAATTTTGGGTATATCTATCAAAGCTAACCGTAAATCAAAATAGCGCTTTTATAGTAAAGAACATTTTCTTTATACTTTTTGATACTTGCTTATCAGGCCAGAACAGTACAGGATGGCTAAGGATTTCATAGCGTTAAATTTGTGGTAATGATGAAAACCATTTATATTCCAATGAGAACAAGATTCCTTTTTTTACTTTGCTTCCTTGCAGGTATTGCAAGTCCATTTTCTGGTCATACCAAAGAAAAACCAAAACCAAAAATCATCAATATTGTGAATTTTATCCGTTTGCTAGAACCCAGAGATCCAAAGATTACTGAGGATGTGCTTTATCAAACGGTAGTTAAGCAAGTAGAAATGATGAAGAAGTACCGTTTAGGTGGGACTTTCCTATTACAGTATGATGCACTGATGGACAGCCGTTATCAAAAGCTGCTAAAAAGCCTACCTAAGGATGCTTTCGAAATTGGTGCATGGTGGGAAATTCCACAACCAATGGTAGAGAAAGCCGGACTGAAATGGCGTGGACGTTATCCTTGGGACTGGCATGCGGATATTGGTTTTTCTACAGGGTATTCTCCAGAAGAGCGTGAGAAACTGGCCGATGTGTACATGGCCGATTTTAAAAGCATATTTGGATATTATCCTAAATCCGTAGGCTCTTGGTTCATTGATTCTCATACCTTAAATTACCTGTACGAAAAATATCATATTATAGCCTCCAGCAATTGTAAAGATCAGGTAGGTACAGATGGCTATACCTTATGGGGTGGCTATTGGAATCAGGCTTATTACCCAAGCAAAATAAATTCGTACATGCCGGCACAAAATGAAAAGAACCAATTACCTGTTCCCATTTTCAGAATGCTTGGAAGCGATCCGATCCGTCAATACGACAATGGTTTAGGTACCGACAGACAAGGGGTAATTACACTTGAGCCTGTTTATCCTGATGCCGGAGGAGATTCTACCTGGGTAAACTGGTTCTTTAAAGAATTTGTTGAAGGAGAGTCTATGGAATTTGCCTACACTCAGGCGGGTCAGGAGAATTCGTTTACCTGGGATGCAATGTCAAAAGGTTTTCAGATTCAGTTACCGTTAATTGCAAAACTTAGAGACGAGAACAAAGTAAAAGTAGAAACATTGGCAGAATCCGGACAGTGGTTTAAAGATAATTATAAAGTAACCCCGGCAACTTCTGTTACAGTAAATACAGACCTTCCGGGAAGCAACCGGAAAACTGTGTGGTTCAACAGCAGGTTCTATAGGGTTAACTTATTGTGGGAAAACGGATCTTTAAACTTTCGTGATATTCACCTGTTTAATGAGGAATTCCCTTCTGTTTATACCAAAGATAAAGCAACCTCTAATGAGTGCTCTTTTTTTACACTTCCTTTTGTAGACGGTTATATCTGGAGTAAGCCCGGCACTATAGCGGGTATGCGTTTTAAAGCCCTGGAGAATGGCAAAGAAGTATTGCTTGAAGGAGGGAATCCTGTCATCGAAAGCCCGGCTACAGGAAAATTACACATCATATGGCCTTTAAAAGACAAGGGTGCATCGTTGGTTATGGATATTGATGAAAGGCAAATGACATTAAGTGTTAAAGGTGGCAAGCCTATCAACTGGTTCTTGGATATGACTGCTGCAGAAAATGCTGTGCTTCCGTTTAAAGCAATCAATGCCAATAAAATTGATTGCCAGTTTGAAGGAATGGACTATTCTATTACAGCAATTAAAGGTACCTTTAGTAAGCCAGATGATAAAACAGTTTTCAGGATAAAGCCAATTAAGAATACTGTGCAGGTTGATTTTTCTGGTAAAAAGTAGAGCGATTTAATCATATGCAAAAATTTACAACAGGTTTTTTAATAATATTATTGATAGCTGGCGGATTTATTGGACACGCACAAACGGTATCCACAGCCTCACTGCTTAAAGAAATGACAGATTTTAATGCTGTTACTTATTGGCCCAAGCCTTATTACAGTGCAGGGCAGGCCAGCAGTTACGATCGTCATTCCATTTCGCCGGATAAACCAGGATGGTTTGCCAATGGCGATAACTCACAATTTATAAGGGTAGAGCAGAATGAAGGGCATAAAGAATATGTTATGCTCGATCAGGAAGGCCCCGGTGCACTGGTGCGTTTCTGGCTAACCACTTTTAAAAGAGCGGGCAAACTGAGAATTTATTTTGATAACAATCCCATACCGGAAATTGTTATACCATCTTACGATCTGATGAAGATCGACCTAAAACCGGGCCCAGCCTTATTAATCCCTCATTCCAGTTATCAACCATTAGAAAAAGGAGGCAGTACACTTTATCTACCCATGCCTTACGCAAAACACTGTAAGGTTACCTGGGAAGATGCACAACCCGAAATAAAGGAACCCAGATATTATCAAATCAATTTCCGCAAATATGACCCAAGTACAACCGTCAGAACATTTAGTTTAAAGGAGGCTAGGAGTTTAACCACTTTACTAGATAAAGTTAACACGCAGCTTTTAAATCCTGTTAATGTTAGTAAAGGAAAACAGTCATTAATAAATCAAACTATTCTGCCAAAGCAAACGGCATCTGTAAACCTGCCCAAGGGAACAAATGCAGTTAAATTCTTAAGCATTGAAGTTTCAACGCAGGATAATCAAAGTCTAGAGAAGCTGTTGAGATCAACCATACTTAAGATCAAGTTTGATGGCGAGCAAAGTGTTGAATGTCCGATAGGTGATTTTTCAGGATCAGGAGTAGGTGGCAGGCCTTTGCAAAGTTGGTATAGAACTGTTACTGGCGATGGAAAAATTATATCCAGGTGGACAATGCCTTATCAGAAATCTGCTACTGTATCATTAGAAAACCAGAGCGATCAGTCGGTTTCCATCACATTAAAAGCAATCAGTCAGCCTTATTCATGGAATAGTAACAGTATGTATTTTCATGCACATTGGAAGTTTTCAGAAAAGGTTCCGATAAAGAAATGGGATGAGACATCCGGAGCTATTGAATGGCAGCTTAGCAAAATTAAAGGCAAAGGCATCTTCCTTGGAGATAGTTTTGCAGTATTCAATCACATGCATACCTGGTATGGTGAGGGTGATCAGAAGCTATATGTAGACGGCGAAACCTTCCCTTCAGAATTTGGCACAGGAGCCGAAGATTATTACAATACTTCATGGGCTCCAGTGGTGCTTTATCAATCTCCTTTTGCCAATGCACCTCGGGCCGATACCGAAGATTCTTATGGTCACAATACTTTTACCAGAACAAGGAATCTTGATGGCGTAACTTTTAAAACAGACTTTAAATATGATCTGGAAATGTTGGGCTGGGCACATGGCGAAGCCGACTGTGCTGCTACAACTTATTGGTATGGCTTTAGGTAAAACTAAATAAGAACCTTACTTTAAACAACACATATGAAAAGATGTTTACTATTAATGCTAATCGTTTTTGCGACCAATAGCCTTATGGCACAGCTTGGTGTGCGGTACGATCCTAAAATTCAAAGCACTAAGAACCTTCAATACTGGAGGCCTAAAGGTGATTTGTTTGTTGGTGATTGCATGCCTTTTTCGCGAAACGGCACTTACTCGTTTTATTGGCTTCTAGACTCCGCGCACCATGCAAGCCTTAAAGGATTAGGGGGCCATCAATGGGTTTTAAGTACCACAACAGATCTAAAAACCTGGAAGCAACATCCAGTAGTGCTTGGAATTGATGAGGAGTGGGAAAAATCCATCTGTACAGGTTCCATCGTGTATTATAAAAATAAATACTATGCTTTTTATGCAACACGGCTAGTCAACAAGGAAGGACAGGTAAACGAACAGCTGAGTTACGCAATAAGCCCTGATGGTGTTAACTTCGACAAGCAAAAACCAAACCCGTTTTATACCTCAGCTCCGGGTTATAGCAAAAGAGATTTCCGGGACCCAAAGGCGTTTGTTGATGAGAAAACAGGAGAGTTTCATTTATTTGTATCCAGCTGGCAAGAGAATTCTGTATTGAGGCATGCCGGAGGCGCTTTGGTACACCTTACTTCTAAAGATTTAAAGAACTGGATTGTACTTGACCCGGTATTAACCGGACAATCATCAGTACCAGAGTGCCCGGATTATTTCTTATGGAATGGCTGGTATTATTTGGTATATGGCGACAATGGAGATACCTATTACGTAAAATCTAAAAGTCCTTATGGCCCTTGGGAAGAGCCCCGTTACCAAACCATCAATGAGTCGTGGACAAATGTTGTTAAGACTGCTGAGTTTAAAGACAACAGACGTATTGCAGCCGCATGGATTCCTTCTAGAGATCAAAACAAGGATGATGGTGGAGAAAGGTTTGGCGGCAATGCCATCTTTCGCGAAATTATACAGGAAGCAGACGGGACACTAAGTTCAAAGTTCCCGACCGAGATGATCCCTGAAACTGGAACAGAGATTCAACCTGATCTGGTTGCCGATCTGCACGCTTCTATTGTCAGCAAAAACAGTATTTCAATTAAAGCACCTAATGGAGTAGGAGCAGCCCATGCAGCGGCTATTCCATTAAATAGCCGGATTACTATGGAAATAGAAACAGCTGGTTCGGTTGATGAGTATGGACTGTACTTAAGATCACGCGAAAAAGCAGAGGCTGGTTACCGACTAAACTTCTCACCAAATAATCAAACCGTAAGCCTTGGTAATACAATGATCAGAGCTGTTAGCGGTTTAAACAAAACCATTAAGCTTGATATAATAGTGAAAGACGATATTATAGATGTTTCAATTGACAACAAAAGATGCATTGTAAACCGTACTCCAGAACAAAGAGGCGGGTTTTTATGGTTTTACTCCAAGCATGGTGAAGTGAAATTCAAATCCATTAAAGTGAGCCCGCTTAAAGAAGAAAATTAATAAAATTTGAACTCCCGGTTAAGGGAGTTCAAATCCGTACTTGCTGTAAATGGCACGGGCCTCTTTACTTACAAGAAAATCCATAAAATCTCTAGCTGCTTTAGGATGCGGCGCTTTTTTAAGCTGACCGGCATAGTACTGAGCCTTGATGTTCTCGTTTTCGGGAATCTCAATGTACTCAATCGGGTGACCAATCATTTTCTGATAATGTACTTCAGAATACCAAACAGGCCCTGCATCACTTTGCTCATATAAAATGCGCATGGGTGTTTGCCTATGATGAATTTGAGTAAGGTATGTTGTCGAATCCTTCACTTTAGTTTCCATTATGGTGTTTCTAAGCGCATCTCCACCTACTTTTCTATAAGCTTCCTCAATGCGTTTTCCAATTCCTTCCCATTCAGGATTAGGCATGCTCACACGCACATCGCTGCGGCCCAGGTCAGCCAGCTTTTTTACTTGCTTTGGGTTTCCTTTTCGGGTCATTATAGCCAGTTTATTTTTAGCATAAAGCCCAGTTCTGCTAAACCAGTCCTTACTTTCATCAATTCTGCTTTTGCCGGCAGTGTATACATCTGGCTTTAATGTTATCCGCATGTTGCCAATAACAATGCTACCTGCTTCAATCTGCTTTGCTAAAATACCAGGAGGAAGKGTTTCTGCAAGCACCCGGGTATACTGCGGGTATTTAAGCTTAAATGATTTCATCAAATCATCAATAACCATAAACTGGTTGCCGGCAAAAAATACAACCAGCTGAGGGTCATTTATGTCGCCATAAATATCAGGGACATTATCAATCCCGGGAATTGTAAACTTCACCTTTGAATCGGGAGGTGTATTCCATGGCGGATCGAAACGATGATCCTGAGCCATTACAGTAGTGTTGTTAAAAAATACTACTGTTAGTATAAATATGATTAGTTTTAATTTGCTCATTATTGTTGGGTTAAACCTTCATTTTAAAGAATATTTATGGATGTACAATTGCCCATCCTTCATAGTGGCGCAAAATAATTTCACCATTACCACTCGGCGCATAGTTAATGAAATCATACAAAGAGCTCTTCTCAATTTTGCGCTCCCTAATTGTATTTTCACATTGAACAAGATCTACTCCACGAGATTTTAAATCGAGTAAAGTTTCTTTAAAGGGACCTTTTTTATCGAACACTGCTACGCCTCCGCTAAAGGCAATAAGCTCAATATGAAGTTTTCCCTTTAAGCGCGGATCTTCCAACGCGTTTTTAATATTTCTTAATGTTCCGGCTATCTTTTGCTCATCACCGCTGTTTAATGCATAAAGCGCATAATATTGTTTGTTCTTGCTTTTTGCCGGTTGAAATTCCTGACTGTTTTGAGCCATGGCCGGTTTGATGGCAGTGAATAATAAGATTGCAAATATTGCAAAGATGTACTTGGTTAGATTTTTCATTTATGTTTTTGTTTTGTGTGCATTTTTAATTGGTTGATATGGGCCATATTTGTGTTGTTTTTCCGAGAATTGATCTCCGTAGGGCCCATATGGAGCATCTACAGGTTTCTTCTTTAAATCGGGGTAGTCTTTGTGTTGATCTTTGTGAGGACGTGCCTGCGAGTTAACAAAAGCCGCTATGTCCCATGATTCCTCGTCTGTTAATATCGGATTTTTGTAAGAAGCACCAAAAGGCATATTGTTCTTAATAAAACCCGCAAAGTTAGAGAGGCGATAAAGTCCGGCGCCATCATTATAACTTAGTTTACCCCACAATGGTGGATAAACAAAGGTCTTGCCTCCAGCTGCAGCAATACCTTCTCCATTTTCGCCATGACAGCTTCTGCATTTTGAGGAATATAGCAATGCGCCTTTCTTAGGGTCGGCAGGGCGATCCAGCACGGCTATTTTTTCTGTACCCCTTCCATACATGCCTTCAGGTTCTTTAACACCCTGATTAAGCCATTCCATATAAGCCAGCATTGCTCTTATTTCTTTGGATGCAGAATCTGGCATTGTGCCATTCAGGCTACGCTCAAAACAACCTTTAATTCGTGCTGCGGGGCTGATTATTTTCCCTGAGCGAGCAGTAATCTTCGGGTAACTACTCATCACAGCAGCATAGTTATTACCGAATATCCTGGTGCCTGCATCTAAATGACAATTTTGGCAATTCAATCCATTGGTAAATTTACCCAATCTTCCTTTAGGGCCAAAGTAGGCAGAGGTATTTACAATCAAATCTTTACCATAGCGAATCATTTCGCCCTTGGAATTTTTTGGTATAGTGTGCTCTTCAGGAGCCTGCCATACATCTTTAACAACTGGAGTGGGTTTTGTTTCGCTTAAATTATGCTGTTGTATGTGCTTGCCCGGTTCGTTACAACTGCATATTAAGGCGGTGGTGCTAATAATAGCGAAGAGTTTTAATTGGTTAGTTAACATAAGGTTTCATTTGTGTGTTATCCAAAGATGGCATTAATGAAGCCAATGCAAAAGATGTTTATAGTTATAGGTCATAACAAAAAGTTATTAAAGGTCATTACATAATTCTATGGATATTTATATATTGTGCCTATGATATTCGATTTCAGGTTACAAGTATTTCAAACAGTTGCACTAAAACTGAGCTTTACCAAAGCAGCTGCCGAACTCTTTATTACGCAACCTGCCGTAACCAGACATATTCGTGAGCTCGAAAAACAGCTAAATACTGCTTTGTTTGTTCGAAACGGGAATCATATTTCCTTAACAGCAGCGGGCAATGTTTTATTAAAGCATACCGCGAAAATCTTTGAAATTTATTTACTTATCGAAAACGACCTGGCTCAGTTAAGTGATGGCCTAAGGGGTAACCTTCGTATAGGGGCAAGCACAACATTGGCACAAACTTTCATGCCCAAAATCCTTGCTTTATTTAAAACAGCTTATCCCGAAATCGTATTTACATTTACCAGAGGGAATACGGAATCTATTACACAACTGGTAATAGATGGTAAAATAGATGTGGCAATGGTAGAAGGGCAGATGCATTATCCACAGATAAACTATGAAAAATTTAGTGACGATGAATTGGTTTTGGTCACAAAGTCTGACAACCCACTAGCCCGCAAGGGCGAAATTACTCCGCTGCAACTACTGGACTTGTCGTTGGTGCTTAGGGAGCATGGCTCTGGTACACTGGATGTTATATCAAAGGCACTAAGCGAGGTCGGCATAAACCTAAAAGACCTCAAAATTGAACTGCAGCTAGAAAGTAATGTCAGTATTAAACAATACCTTCTTCATTCAGAAGCTGCAGCTTTCTTATCCATGCAAACTATTATTGGTGAACTAAAAAGGAACGAACTTAGTATTGTAGATATCAAAGGAATAGAGATGTTTCGCACTTTCCAGTTTTCCAGCACGAAAGTCGCTTGGAGTAACATCAAGAAATTTTTTAAAGGATTTTATAAGATGCATCTGATCATAGTAATTAAACTCATAAGCTATTTCGGTCCAGCTTTTATCAGGAAAATTAATTTTATAATGCAGCAGGTTTTCAAAACGAACCATGTTGCTATATAATTTGGGGGTAGTGCCAATTTCTTTTGCGAAATTCCTTTCCAGCTGCCTGTCTGATAGCGATACCTTAGGCAAAAATACAGGTGCTCTATTGTTAAAAATCAGGCTTGTCATTTGATTTACCGCTTTAGAGGGGTAAATTTTGGCGTGTTTTAATGCCATTTGTAGCAAGTAAGGCTCTACAATTTCAATGCACTCATTAATGTCACTACAAGGCATCAGTCTTTCGGTTATTTCTTTAAATATACTGGCAAATAACAGCTGTCCATCAATAGCCTGATTGCAAAAAAGATTTGCCGGAATACCCAGTAATCGGTACAAACCGGCAGGTTTAAATTTGATAGTGAACGAAACAAAATGACCACTAATTGCAATGATATATTTTTTATGTGTACGCGGACCACGAATGGTACATCTTGCAAAAGATTCAGTCTGATTAGAATTGCAGTTAATCGTTTCGAAACTGTCGCCCAAAAAGAAATCAATAGAGCCCATTACACGTAAGGGCATGGCTTTAACCACAGGTTCATGTTTTGGTACAGTAAGTATCCTGAAAACATATTCAGATACAAAAGCCTGAAGCGCTTCAGTTGGGGCCGTTTTTTTAACAACCGAGTTGTAGGGATCCATACTTAGCCAATATAGGGTTAGTTAAAGATAAACATTTTTATACTACAGAAAAAGTTATAATCCGGCTCTGTACTCAGAGCATGCACGGAGGTAGCCGGGCTTGGACAAAATCGAGACAGAATAAGGACTGAGAGCAGATTGCTTCGGAAAAAAGGTACCTTTACCCGAAGCAGTCTCAAAGCAGTCTCGAACTAGTCTCGAACTAGTAGCGATCCAGCTAGGTCTCATTAAAGATGCTATTGGCATGATCTTCAAAAGTTTTATCTAAATTTGGGGCGATGAATTTGAGTCGTGTTATACTAATTGTCTCCTTATTTTTTGCCTTAGGCTATAGCCGGACTTATGCACAGATAGTACCGCAGACTGTTGATTCTGTTGTAACAACAACTTACAAACGTAAATTTGTAAAAGATCCGGCTTTTCTTGCCCGTCAGCAATTTGTTACGGATTCTATAATGACCCACAGTTGGCTTTTTCCAGATTCAATGGTCCATAAACACATGATTATGGATAGTATAATTAAGGCAAATGTTGTGGGTCGTTCTAATCTTATCAGCAGATATAAAGAGCTTACCACGATGAAGGTAAGTAAATACAGATTGGGCAAACCAGTACCAAAAGGTTCAGTTTGGGTGCCGGCTATTGTAGCTTTGCTTTTGGTTTTGTTTGCAGTGTTAAAAATATCCTTTAATAAACAGTTACAAACAATTGTGCAATCTTTTTTTAGTAACAGGGTTTTGAACAATCTTAATAAGGAAGATAACCTGTTTACATCGTGGCCTTTTTTACTCTTATTTGTTCAGTTTGGCTTTACAATAGGAATGTTCTTTTACCTTGTTTCAGGCTTTTATCACATCTCTTTTCCAGGTACAGGTTTCCAGTTTTACCTGAGCATTTCTATACTTATTGTGGTTTTATACATCATGAAAATAGTTATTTTAAGGATATTAGGGTACCTTTTTAACATTCAGAAGCCGGTTAATGAATATGTTACAATATTATATTTGAGTTATTTTAACCTCTCTTTAATCTTCATTCCACTGGTTATAGCATTCGCATTATCCCCCTTAAAATATGGCCCATACTACATTGCTATCTCTTTTATACTGTTAGGCGTGATCTTTGCTTTTCAGTTCATAAGGGCAGGGGTTAATATTTTATCTCATCATCGATTTTCAAAAGTCTATTTGTTTTTGTACTTTTGTGCCCTCGAAATTTGCCCTATATTAATTTTAATCAAGGCAATAGGATTATAACCGTGTAATTTGTAAAATGCAAGAAAAGACAGAAGATAGGTTGCGTAAGGTAAAGAGTATCTTAATAACATTACCGAAACCAGAAACAGAGAAATCTCCTTACTTTGATTTGGCAAAAAAGTATAACTTGAAAATTGATTTTAGGTCATTTATTCATGTTGAAGGAGTACCTGCCAGGGATTTTAGAAAGGACAAAATTACGTTAAGTGATTTCACCTCCGTGGTATTTACCAGCAGAAACGCCGTTGATCATTTTTTCAGAATTTGTGAAGAAATGAGGTACGAAGTTCCTGCCGATCTGAAATATTTTTGTATTTCAGAATCTACTGCTTTATATCTGCAGAAATACATTCAGTATAGAAAGCGCAAGATCTTTTTTGGAAAGCAAACTGCAGCAGATTTAGCCGAGGTTTTGAAAAAACACGCAGGTGAAAAGTTCCTTTACCCTTGCTCTGACGTGGCTACTGAGGATACTATGAATTTCTTGCAGAAGAATGGTTATGATTTTACTCCGGCTGTATTATTTAAAACAGTTGTTTCAGATCTTTCGGATCTGGCAGAAGTTTTTTATGATGTGATCGGGTTCTTTAGCCCATCAAGTATTCAGTCGTTGTTTACTAACTTCCCTGAATTTAAACAGAACAATACCCGTATAGCTGCTTTTGGAGTAAATACCCACAAAGCTGTTAAGGATGCGGGCCTTATTGTAGACATTGCAGCCCCTTCTCCAGAGGCTCCTTCTATGATTATGGCTATAGAAAATTATATTAAAAAGTCTAACAAATAATGCTTAACATACAGTTAAGCATTATTTCTTTAAAGTTTAATAATTAAGTTCATTTGAACTAAATTCTGTTCATTTTAGTCTTTAAGCATATTTTTACCCCCAATAATTGTTTATATCAATCATTATTGATAAAATTGTTAGGAAATTGCTTGATGCTAATTATGAGAAACAGATACTTATTAGGTTTTTTTATCGTTGCAATATTTCTTTCCAGTTGTGGAAAGGGCGGCCAGGGCGAACTGGTTGGTGTATACAATAAAAAATTCAGAAATAATAGGATTCCCTTGGGTATGGTTTACATACCTCCTGGTAGAACCCTTATAGGTATATCTGATGAGGACATCAATAACTCTCAGAGCTCGCCTAGTAAAATGACCTCCTTTAGTGCATTTTTTATGGATCAGACCGAGATTACAAATGCTGAATACAGGCAATTTGTAAACTGGGTTAGAGATTCAATTGCTGTAACCAGTTTAGGCCCCTCTGGTGCACCGAACTATTTTCAGGCACAACCACAAGGACCGGCAGGCTCAACTCCTCTTGGTGGAACAAGAAATATCGACTGGAGAAAAGTTGGTAACGGATCACAACTGTGGAGTAATAAAAATGGCGGATACGGCAGCAAGTTAACCGATATGTATTATAGCGGAGCTGATGCGATTCCCGGAAGAAACGAAATTGATATCAGAAAATTAAGATATGCTTACAGCTATGTAAGCACTGATCTGGCTGCCGAAGGAAGAAATGATCCTTCTAAAAAGAGACAGGATTTTATTGTTACTTATACAGATTTGCCTGATCCTTCTAATCCCAATCATCACCCATCTATTCCAGTTTACCCTGATACGATGGTTTGGAAAGTAGATTATTCCTATTCGCAGAATGACCCAATGGTTAAAACTTACTTTAACCATCCGTCTTACGATGATTATCCTGTTGTTGGTGTAAACTGGGAGCAGGCTTCTGCATTTTGTGTATGGCGTACACGCTTCTATGAATCAGTAGCGGTAGCAAGAAAACAACCGCTTAATTCAAGACCCGAGTATCAATTACCAAGTGATGCTCAGTTCGAATATGCTGCCAGAGGTGGTAACGTGAAAACCAAATATCCATGGGGAGGGCCATATGTGCGTAACACCAAAGGGTGTATGCAGGCAAACTTTAAAGTTGGACGCGGAAACTATTCAGATGATGGTGGTTTGTATACCGTAAACGTAAAATCGTATTTTCCGAATGATTACGGATTATATAATATGGCTGGTAACGTTGCCGAGTGGACTATAACTGCTTACAACCCATCAGCAGCGCCAATGCTACACGATTTTAATCCTAATTTTACTTATGTAGCTAAAACTTCGGACAGCAAATACAAAAAACGTAAGGTTGTAAGGGGTGGCTCATGGAAAGACATAGGTTTCTTCCTGCAAAACTCTGTTGGTACTTATGAGTATMAGGATGAAGCAAGATCTTATATTGGTTTCAGATGTATTTCTTCATATCCTGGAACTGATATTTCTTATAAAAACTAAACGAACAAAACCCAAAACCGATAATCCTTATTTTAATAAAATGGCAGCAAATAGAAAATTTGATAAGATGCACCTAGCTATATCGCTTGGTGCTAGTGTGGTAATTCTTGGAGCACTTTTCAAAATCCTTCACCTTGGTGGTGTTTGGGGTAATTATATGATTGGTGCCGGACTAGGGGTAGAAGCAATTCTTTTTGCGCTAACCGGATTCATTCAACCTGACCCTGAACCAGCATGGGAAAGGGTATATCCTGAATTAAGAGACGATTTTGATGGGGAACTGCCTAAGGCTTCGGCCAGACCGGTTGCTGCACCTGCTGCAAGTTTTTCTTCAACTGCGGCCTTAGATAAGATGCTTGTAGACGCTAAAATTGGTCCTGAATTGATTGAAAGCCTGGGTACGGGTTTACGTACTTTTGGAGATAAAGTTGCTGCTATATCTAATGTAGCTGATGTTTCAACTGCAACAGCTGAATTTACAGGTAAAATTAAAGGTGCTTCGGCAAGCTTTGATAGCTTAAACAGTGCATTTGAAAGAGCTACTTCTCAATTGGTAGAAATGGGTGAAAGCAATGTTGCTTCTAAATCTTACCATGAGCAGGTAAATACATTGGCTAAAAATTTATCAGCTTTAAATGCTGTATATGAATTAGAACTACAGGATTCAAGTGCTCATTTGAAATCTATGAATAAGTTTTACCAGAACTTATCGCTTACGATGAACAACTTTAATGAATCAATGGAAGATTCTAAACAGTTTAAAGATGAAGTAGGTAAATTAGCTAAAAACCTGTCATCGTTAAATGCTATTTATGGCAATATGTTATCTGCTATGAACCAGCCACGCGGATAATTAGTAATTATTTTATTTATTAATTAACCAAACAGACCTATTTAGAATGGCCGGAGGAAAACAGACAACGAGACAGAAGATGATCAATATCATGTATTTGGTATTGTTAGCTATGCTCGCCCTAAACGTATCAGATACTATATTAAATGCTTTTAAAAATATCAATGATAGTTTAGTTAGTTCAAAAACTAACGTAAATACAAGCATTGAACAATTATTTACATCATTTCAAAATACAAAACTTAAAGATGAGCCGGCAAGGGCTCAACCAATATGGGATAAGGCCAACAAAGCCAAAGCCTATGCAGATGAGTTGAATAATTATGTGCAGAAGCTGAAAGATAAGTTTAATGCCGCAGGAAAAGGTATTGATGAGGAAACAGGTGATCTTGTTGAAAGAGCAAACCTTGATATTGCACAGGGCATTATGATTAATCAGAAAGAAGGTCAGAAGCTTAAAGTTAAGATCAATGAAACCCGTGAGAAATTAATTGCCTTACTGGATGAGAAAGATCGTGCAGGTGTAACCTTTACGCTTGAGGCCAAAGACGCTGAGAAAAATATTAACGGCAATAAAAAGTGGGAGGATATTAACTTTAGCGAAGGCACTCCGCTTACTGCCGCAAATACAATTTTGACCAAGATACAGTCGGATGTTAAAAATGCTGAAGCTGAAGTTGTAAAGAAATTATTCGGTAACATGGATAAGGCCCTTGTAAATTTAGATCAGTTTGAAGCGGTTGCTGTTGCACCAAGTTCATATGTGGTACAAGGCCAGCCGTATACTGCTCAGGTTTTTTTAACGGCTAGCGACTCTAGATCTAATCCTGAAATTTCGGTTGGCGGAAATGCTTTATCTGTTAAAGAGGGTAAAGGAACTTATTCTGGTAGCACCGGCAGTGTTGGTGTTTTTAGATGGAAAGGGATTATCCGGGTTAGACAAACCGACGGACAGATTAAAGAATATCCAACTGCTGAGCAAAGCTATCAGGTAGCTAAGCCTTCGGCAACGGTATCACCAGATAAAATGAATGTTATTTATGCCGGTATTCCTAATCCATTCTCAGTTYCGGCGGCTGGTTTTCCTTTAGAAAGCGTTCGTGCTTCTATTTCAGGAGGATCTATTTCTGGCGGTAATGGTAAGTACACTGTTAATGTTGATGGTGGACAGGTTGGCAAAACTTTAAGTATTAATGTTTCTGCTACTAACGCCGGTAAAACATTAAATCTGGGTTCTCAGCAATTCAGAGTTAAAGGATTGCCTACTCCGAGAGCATATGTTAAAGGAAAAGCCGGAGGTAATGTTCCTTTGGAATGGCTGGAAGGTGCCGGTGGAATTGAGACACAGCTTGAAGATTTCGTTTTCGATGTTAAATTCAGGGTGATCAGATTTTCTGCTACCTTTATTAATCCGAAGGCTGATGCGGTTACCATTCAATGCAGTGGTGGTGGTTTTAACGGACAGATTAAAGGGGCTTTAAATTCTATTAAGCCAAATGCAACTGTTATCTTTAAGGATATTGTTTGCGAAGGGCCAGATGGAAGACAAAAAGTTTTAGACGGAATTACATTTGTAGCAAAATAGAATATTATGAAAAATGTCTTAGGTATTGTTGCATTATTGTTGTTAAGTATGGGTGCATTTGCACAGGTCCCGACAGCTCCGGCTAAGGTGGATTCACTTAAGAAAACTAAGATTAAAACACCTCCAAAGGATGGTTTTGCCGTAAGAAAGGACATCGATAGTAATGTGATGGTTCCATATGCTGATGTAAGGGAAGAGGATGTTTATTATGCGAAAAGAATTTGGCGTGAAATTGATTTAAGAGACACCATTAACTCGGTTCTTAAAGCTGAAGATGCTAAACTAATTGATATTTTATTAGAAGCGATTGGCAACGAGGAGTTAACAGTATATTCTAATAAAGATACTACCGCAGGGAAGATTCTTGACGATAATGATTCGTTTCGCATTGCTTTGACTGCTCAGGAGGCTTTGCAAAGTGCAAGAGGGGTAAGTGAAGGTGTAGCTGATTCTGCAACGGGTAAAATTGCCGAACCTTCTTTAAGAAGATTAAGATCGGATGAGTTTTTAAAATACAGAATAAAGGAAGATTGGATACTAGATTCTAAGCGCTCTGTTTTTGAACCAAGAATAGTTGGTATTGCGCCAATGAAAGAGGTTGAAGGACACTGGCAACCGGTATTTTGGGTTTATTATGATGATGCACGTGAGCTGTTAAGCAAAAAACGCCTTAATAACCCGGGTAATGATGCTTCTACTTTAACTTTTGATGATTTTTTTGTTAGAAGGTTGTTCTCGAGTTATGTTGTTAAAGAAACCAATCCGGGAAATAAAAATATTACGGATATGTTAGGTCTTACCGATCCTAAAGATCCTAGAAAGCTTTATGAGTCTGAACGGATAAAGAAATCGATCTCTGATTTTGAACAGAGTCTTTGGGAGTATTAGAAYGGATTTTATTTTAACCTTTTCGTCATCTCGACTTTAGGAGAGATCTCTTGAACAATACAAACAAGAGATCTCTCCTAAAGTCGAGATGACGTGTTTTATACCCTATTGTATATTGTATAATCCTATTGTTTAAAATAATTGAGCAGAGTCTGTACCTGTTTTTTGTTTAACACTTCTGCAAGGGCTGCTTCTGATGCCTCTTTTATTTTCTTTACGGACTTAAAATGCCTTAACAGCTTATCGGCAGTCGTTTTGCCTATACCATCTATTTGTTCCAGTTCTGTTTTTAATGTTCCCTGATCTCGTTTTTTTCTATGAAAGGTGATACCGAACCTGTGCGCTTCATCTCGTAGTTGTTGAATCACTTTTAGTGTCTCAGATTTCTTATCCAGGTATAGGGGATAAGAATCTCCCGGGTAATACAATTCCTCTAAACGCTTGGCAATTCCAATTACGGTAACCTTTTTGTCTATACCCAGCTTTTTTAAACTCGTTAAAGCTGATGATAGCTGGCCTTTACCGCCATCAATGATGATAAGTTGAGGCAATGTTCCTTCTTCTTCCAGCATACGCTTATATCGCCTGTAAACAGCTTCTTCCATTGTGGCAAAATCATTGGGCCCTTCAACGGTTTTAACATTAAAGTGTCTGTAATCTTTTTTTGATGGCTTGGCATCCTTAAAAACTACAATTGCGGATACCGGATACTGACCTTGAAAATTGGAGTTATCAAAACATTCTATATGTTTTGGCAATTGAGTAAGCCTTAGATCCTTTTGCATTTGCGTAAGGATACGATCAGTTCTTAAATCAGGATTGAGCTTTTCGTACTGGTTTAACTTTTCTTTTTTGAAAAACAGCACATTCTTTTGTGAGAGCTCGAGTAGTTTTTTTTTCTCACCCAGTTTGGGTACAGTGAACTTCAGATTGGTATCGAGAAGTACAATGTCAAAAGGAACAATGATCTCTTTAGATGTACTGTGGAATTTTGTTCTGAACTCCGTGATGGCGATGGTTAGTAATTCCTCATCGGTTTCATCTAATCGTTTCTTGATTTCGATGGTTTGAGTCTGAATAATACTGCCATTCATTACCTTTAGGTAATTTACGAAAGCATACCGCTCATCTGAAGCAATACTTACTACATCTATATTGGTAATTGCACTGTTTACTACGGTAGACTTACTTTGGTATTTTTCTAACACCTGCAGCTTTAGCTGGTATTGATGGGCGTATTCAAAGTTTAGCTGTTCAACAGAGTTTTTAATTACCTGCTTTACATCTCGTATTACATTTCCTATTTTTCCATTAAGGATATCCTTGATTTCCTCTATACCGTTGTCGTAATCGTCATGCGTTTGATAAGCCTGACAAGGGCCTTTACAATTACCGATCTGATACTCCAGGCAAACTTTAAATTTGCCTTCGTTAATGTTTTTATCGGTAAGCGGGAGATTGCAGGTACGAAGCGGGTATGTTTCTTTAATTAGGTCAAGTATGGTATGCATCATGCCAACAGAGGCATAAGGGCCAAAATAGGTAGACCCATCTTTAACCATTTTTCTGGTCCAGAATACACGCGGGAAGGCTTCCTTTTTGATGATGATCCATGGGTATGTTTTATCATCCTTAAGCATGATATTATACCTTGGCTGGTGCTTTTTTATGAGGCTGTTTTCGAGCAGCCATGCATCAATTTCAGTATCAACAATGGTAAAGGATATTTTTCTGATTTTGGAAACAAGTACCCTTGTTTTTCCATTCATCTGATTATCCTTATTGAAATAGGAGCCAACCCTGTTTCTTAGGTCTTTTGCCTTACCAATGTAAATTAGAATGCCCTCGGTATCCCAAAACTGATATACGCCGGGTTTATGAGGAATATCACTAACAGCCTTTTTATATTCAAAAGCACTCATTGACACTAAGGTAGGTTAAGTTGGTTAAAAACCTAATTTCTCATCAAGCTCCGTTTTTTGCTCCTGCTGCTGATACTGGTTACAGTCAAAAGTGATGGAAACACCGCTTTTAGGAGGTTCGAAATCTGCTTTAGAGATATTTAATTTAGGGTTTGCATATACACGTTTCATGAAGCCGGCAAAAATAGGCAGAGCCGTTGTAGCTCCATCACCTTGTGCAGTACTGGTAAAGTGAAATGCACGGTCTTCACACCCGGTCCATACACCTGCAACCAATTGCGGACTGATTCCCATAAACCATCCGTCTGAATTGTTTTGTGTTGTTCCTGTTTTACCGCCAATTGGAGTTTTAATGCCAAACCTGCCAGCTAGCCTCCAACCAGTTCCGTTGGTAACTACACCTCTAAGCATACGGGTCATCACATAGGCCACTTCTTCGTTCATTGCCGGAACAGGGATTGGTTTTTCGCTGTGCAAGACCACACCGTTTTTATCTTCTATTCTTAGAATATAGGTTGGTTTTGTCCAAATACCTTTATTAGCAAAAACACTGTAAGCGCCAACCATATCATAAACAGAAGCATCGAATGAACCAAGAGATATAGACGGGTAAGCCGGTACTTCTGATGTAATACCCATCTTTTTAGCCAGTGTAGCCACGGCAGTAGGGCCTACTTGTTTCATCAGGTAAGCAGCAATATAGTTTTGCGAAAGTGCAAGTCCTTTTTGCAAAGTCAGGTAGCCCGGAACGGTACCTCCGGAACGCGGGGTCCATGGTGGACTTCCCGGAACTTCTATTGTAACCGGTTCGTTAAGCACAGAAAAGCATGGAGAATACCCGTTTTCAATTGCTACGGCATAGGTAAATGGTTTAGCGGTTGAGCCCACCTGCCTTGTACCCATTTTAACCTGATCATATTTGAAATGTTCGTAGTTGATACCACCAACCCAGGCTTTAACATATCCTGTTTGCGGATCCATGGCCATCATTGCATTTCTTAAAAGCATTTTGTAATACTTTACAGAATCAATAGGCTTCATTAAGGTATCTATATTTCCTTTCCAGGTAAAGATGGTTAAACGGGTGGGAGTATTAAAGTCTTCTTTAATTTCTGCTTCCGATTTACCTTCAAGCTGTAAAGCTCTGTATCTGTCAGATCTTTTAACACCCTGTTCTATCTGGGCTTCTTTTCCTTTGAATGGGTTTCGTCCTTTCCAGCTGTTGATAAACGACTGCTGAAGGGTTTTCATGTATTCCTTTTGCGCATCTTCAGCTGCAACCTGCATGTCGTAATTTAAGGTTGTGATTATCTTTAACCCATCCCTGTCAAGATCATATGGAKTTCCATCTGGTTTTGTTATAGAACGCTCTTCAAATATTCTCCTGATATCATTCTTTAAAACAGCCCTAAAATATGGTGCAATTCCGTCGTTAACAGTTGCTGCGCTAAAGTGTAACCCTAGTGGTTTTTGTTGCTCAGCATCAAATTGTTGCTGGGTAAGCAGGTTTTCTTTTAGCATTAACCCCATAATTGTATTTCTTCTGGCTAAAGACCGTTCAGGGTTTCGGGTAGGTGAGTATCTGGTGATTCCTTTAAGAATACCAACCAGGGTTGCTGCCTGTGAAACAGTTAATTTATCTGGCGTTGTGTTGAAATAAACCCTGGCGGCCGATTTGATACCATATGCCTGGTTGCCAAATTCTACCGTGTTAAGATACATCACAATAATTTCTTCTTTGGTATAGTTGCGCTCTAGTTTTACGGCAATAACCCATTCCTGAAATTTCTGTAAAATACGCTTGGCAAAGTTTTTTTGTCTTCCTTCTTCTGAAAACAGGTTTAAAGCAAGCTGTTGGGTAATTGTACTACCCCCTTGTTTTTTCCCGATTAGGGCATAAAAAAATATGGTAAATGTACGTTTGAAATCGATACCTGAATGTTCTCTGAATCGGATATCCTCGGTTGCAATTAACGCATTAATTACGTTTTCTGAGATTTCCGGATAGGTAACATTTGATCTGTTTTGTACAAAATAGGTGCCTAGAACCCTTCCATCATCAGTTACAATTTCTGATGCCTGGTTACTTTTAGGGTGTTCAATATCTCTGAATGATGGGAGCTCTCCAAATAATCCAAATCCGATGCAAATGATAAACAGGGAAAAGAGAATTATTCCCCCGATTAATAATTTCCATAATGTAAAGTTATACTTTCTGATGTCTTCCTGCGAAAGTGCTTTCCTCATTTTTAATAGTTGTTTTTATAAAATTCTATGTACTTATCCAGCAAAGCTTTACTGGTAAGTTTTTCGAAATTCTCTTTGCTGATGATGAAACTTGTGTAGATATTAACGGGAACTTTCATGATTTGTTTTAGCTGTGGAGTGATTCCGGATGCATAGGTTTTTGCCTCGTCAAAATTACTAAAGTTCCCCACATAAATGAGTTGATCATTGTCAAATTCTTTTAATTGGTGTTTCAGACCACTTCCGGCATAGTTTCCGCGGTTAAACTGACCAATACCAAAACGTGACGAGCTTAGTGTTAATGAGGCATCGGATACATCTATTACATAATAGTAAACTGTTGATGTTGCTGTGCTGAATGGGCCGTCGACCTTTACTTCGGTAGCTTTAGGCACATCTGGAGCTGCTTGCAGAGGGGATGCAGCCTTAACCGGTTCCTGAACTTTTGCCGTTTGTTCTGGTTTTTGGGAAGCAACTGGTTCCGGTGCTTTGGCAACGGTTGGTATTGATTTGGCCGGGCCGAAAAAAGGCGGTTCGTTAGGATCAAAATCTATCAGTGCAGTATCCCTTTTTTGAAAATCTGAGAGATGATCATTGATATAAGCTGCATTTTCCTTAACAAGAGGAGTGATCAGTTTGTCGTCTGGAAATTGCTCTGTTATGCTACTAAAAGCGGTTAGCAGGGCATCTACGTTGTTTGTTCTCCCAATTGCAATTGCTTTTAAATAGGCAAACTGTGGTGCAAGGAAACTACTGGTGTTATTTTTCGAGATTTCATTTACACGATTGATTACGGTATTGAAATCTTTCTTTAAGTACTGCTCAAATAGATCGTTGTATTGTTTGTTTGTTGCTGTTTCAAGTTCTGATTGCTTTAATGAGAATGAAGGATCTATAATGATTTTCGCATACATGGACGAAGGAAAGTCTTTTAAAACTCTGCTCTTGAAATCTGCAGATTTTGCTTCATCACCCCCCTTGTTAATTAAAAACAGGCTATAATAGGTTGCTGCCAAATGATTGTTGGCAGGGAATCTACTCAATAATAACTGATAAACTTCTGCTGCTTCTTTAGGGCTATTCAATTCCTGTAAGTAGAAACTTGCTATTTCGTAGTAAGCATCAATGATCTTTTGATTGGATTTTGCAAGAAGTTCCGGTGTAACAGGCAACGCATCGGTATATTGTTTTATCAGGGTTTGAGGGTCTTTAACAACGGGAGCGGC